>JANWHI010000021.1 GCA_025450495.1 Candidatus Dormiibacter sp.
CGATCACCGGCATCGAGATCGTCGGCGGGGTGCTGTCGGGGATGCTCCTGGTGATCAGCCTGGTGATCATCATGAACACCATCCGCACCGCGGTCTACGCGCGGCGCACCGAGATCGAGATCATGAAACTGGTCGGCGCCACCGACTGGTTCGTGCGCTGGCCGTTCATCCTCGAGGGGGTTCTCGGCGGTGTGTTCGCCGCCGTCCTGAGCAGCCTGATCGTCGGTTTTGCCTACAAGATCGCCGTCGGCGCGACCAACGGCGACCTCTTCGCCATCCCGTTTGACGGGCCGTTCACCGCCGTGCTCATCGCCGCGCTGTTCGCCGGCGGTGCGGTGGTGGGCGCCATCGGCAGCTACCTGGGGGTGCGCCGCTTCCTCGCCGCCTGACGGCAGGATGGAGAGCGGCGGCCGACTCGACGATGAACCTTTCCGCCAACCCGAGATCCCCCCGCGGGCGCCGCCTCAGCGGGCGGCGTGCGCTGATCGCGGTGGTGATCACCGCCGGGATCATCGTCGGTGGGGCGCTCGGGTCGAACGGTCACGCCACCGCCGACAGCTTCACTGACCAGATCGCCGCCAAGAGGCACCAGCTTGCGGCCGACGGCGCCGCCATGGCGCGGCTGCGCGCCGAGCTCGCGTCGGCCGCCAACCAGGAGGCGGCGCTGCAGAAGGCGATCGTCGACCTCGACGCGCAGATCACCGCCACCAACGGGCAGATCACGTCCGCCACCGCACAGCTCAACAGCATCCAGGCAGCGCTCAGCGCCGCCCAGGACAACCTCGCGTACACGCAGGCGCAGCTCGCGCTCGATCGCGGCCAGCTCAAGGTCGACATGGTGGTGATCTACAAGGCGCAGAACGCCTCCAACTCGTTCAGCAACTTCCTCAACTCTGGTGACTTCAACAGCTACTTCCAGCGCGCCATCGACGTCAACAGGCTGGGTCGCAGCGAGCGCAACCTGGTGGCCAGCGTCACCCTCGACGAGGCCACCATCCAGGCCGACGTCGACAGCATCACGCTCGCCAAGGCCCAGCAGGTGGACCTGCTGGCGACGCTGCACGGCATCGTGGAGCAGCAGACGGCGGCGCTGCAATCACGCGAGCAGGCGCGCGCGCAGCTGGTGGCGCTGCAGGCGCGCGACCAGGTGCTGCTCGCCCAGAACGAGGCGGCGCAGGCACAGCTGAACTCGCAGATCGCGTCCCTCAAGGCGCAGGAGGCCGCGGCGCTGGCCGCGGGTGGCGGCAACGGCCGCTTCCTCTGGCCCCTGAACGGCCCGATCACCCAGGGCTTCGGCTGCACCAGCTTCCTCTTCGAGCCGTACGACCCCAACTGCTCGACCCGGCACTTCCACAGCGGCATCGACATCGCCGCCGCCTGCGGCACCAACATCGCTGCCGCGGACAGCGGCATCGCCCACCAGTTTTGGAGCAATGACGGCTTCGGCCTGCACATCATCATCGTCCATGGCAATGGCTGGGTCTCGGTGTACGGGCACATGGCGCAGTTCGCAGTCGGTGACGGGCAGACCGTGCACCGTGGCCAGGTCATTGGCTACGAGGGCAGCACCGGCAACAGCACCGGCTGCCATCTCCATTTCGAGATCGACCTCAACGGCAATCCAAGAAACCCCCTCGCCTATCTGTCGTGAGCGGCGACGGGGGGACGAACCGGCCGCCTGACACCGAGGCGGTGTGGTCGCCGCAAGGGCCGCGCCGGCGCGCGCGCATCCCCGTTCCCCCGCCGGCGGTGACCCGGGTGCTGACCACGGTGGCCGCCTGCTACCTCACCGCGCTGGTGGTGCTCAACCTGTCCGCGTCGCAGTACGGCGGATTCATCAACCGAATCTTTCCGCACATCGGCGCCGGATCGACGATCGACGCGAACAGCATCACAGCCGAGTGGCAGACCGTGCAGCAGAACTATGTGATCCGTGACGTGCCCGGTGGCCAGGGCACGCAGGCCGCCGAGCAGGGCATCGTGCAGATGCTCCACGACCACTACAACGACCGCTTCTCCGCGTTCCTCACCACCCAGCAGTACCAGCAGCTCAACGCCACCCTCGGCGGGCGGCGCGACGGCAGCATCGGCATCGCGCTGCAGGCCCGCTGCGGTGTTGCGCTGTGCGCGTCAGGGCAGACGCCCGACGACGCGGTGATCGAGGACGTGCTCGTCAACCAGCCCGCAGACCGCGCCGGCATCCGCCGCGGCGACGTGCTCATCGCCGTCGACGGGGTCACGCTCGCGTCGATGGCGAATGATGAGGCCACGCGGATCGACAGGTCGTCAACGCGCGTGCGCGGCCAGATGGGCACCACGGTGCGCCTCACCGTGGTGCGCGGCGGCAGCCGGCTGACCCTGACGGCGACGCGGCAGAACCTGACCATCCCCTCGGTGTACACCAGGCTGTTGGGGCACACGCTGTACATGCAGGTGACCGGCTTCGACCAGGACACCGGCGATGCGCTGCGCACTCAGCTGCGCAGCGGGCTCGCCGCCGGCGCGACGTCGCTGATCCTCGACCTGCGCGGCAATGGCGGTGGCTACGTGACCGCAGCCCAGGCGCTGGTCAGCCAGTTCGTGCAACCGACGTCCACGCAGAAGTACGTGGTGGTGCGGCGCGGACGGCTCGCCGCCAACGGCGACCCCAACAGCGCGCAGTCTGTGGTCAGCGATCCCATCGTTTCGGGCGGCCTGGCGCTGACCCAGCCGATGGTGGTGCTCGTCGACGGCGACACGGCGAGCGCTGCGGAGATCACCACCGCCGCGCTGCACGACTACCACCGCGCCACCGTCGTCGGGGCGAAGACGTTCGGCAAGGGATCTGTCCAGGTTGACTTTCCGCTCCCCGACGGCGCCGACCTGCACCTCACCGTGGAGCGCTGGTACGGCCCCAGCGGCGAGACCATCGAGGGCAAGGGGGTGACGCCCGACCGCGCGGTCGCGCTGCCCTCGCCCGAGGATCGCTTCCAGCTCGACGCCCAGTCGTCCCCAGCCAGCGGTGACGCCCAGCTGCAGGCCGCGCTGGCAGTGCTGGGGGGAACCTGACCGATGCGCTGGCGGCGTGGTGCCAACGGCCGGCAGCGCTGGGAGCAGACCTATACTCCGGCCGTGCCAGAGCGCTATGACGTGGTCATTCTCGGCGGCGGTTCGGGCGGATACGTGGCCGCGATCAGGGCGGGCCAGCTGGGCCTGCGAACCGCGGTGGTGGAGGCCGACAAGGTGGGCGGCACCTGCCTGCACCGGGGCTGCATCCCCACCAAGGCGCTGCTGCAGAGCGCGGCCCTGCTCGACCAGGTCCGCGCCGGCCACAAACTCGGCGTCAACACGTCGGATGTGAGTTTCGAGTACCGGGTGGCGGCGACGCGGCGCGACGAGGTGGTGAACACTCTGTACAGGGGCGTGCAGGCGCTGCTCAAGAAGAACAAGGCGACCAGCGTGCACGGCCGGGGTCGCATCACCGCCCCGGGACGAGTCGTCGTCGCCGTCGACGGCGGCGGTGACCAGGTGGAGCTGGAGGCCGCGAACATCATCGTGGCCACCGGCTCGCGGGCACGTCAGCTGCCGGGCATGGAGACGGATGGGCGCCAGGTGCTGACCAGCGACGACGCCCTCTTCCTCGACGCGGTGCCGCCGAGCGCGATCGTGCTCGGGGCTGGAGCCGTGGGCGTCGAGTTCGCGTCGTTCTGGCGCAGCGTTGGCACCGAGGTGACCGTGGTGGAGATGGCGCCGAGCCTGGTGCCCCTTGAGGACGAGGCGATCGGCAAGGAGCTGCGCAAGCAGTTCGAGAAGCGCGGGATCACCTGCCTGGTCGGGACCACGCTCGAGCCGTCGACGCTCGAGCGCAATGAGGGCGGCGTGGCTGTGACCGTGCGGACCGGCGACACCGAGCAGCGCCTGCAGGCGACGGTGTTGCTGGTGGCGGTGGGTCGCGCCGGCAATGTCGAGGACATCGGCCTGGAGGACGCGGGCGTGGCCACCGAGCACGGCATGGTGACCATCGACTCCGAGCAGCGCACCAGCGCGGCGGCGATCAGCGCCATCGGCGACTGCGCCGGCGGTTTCCAGCTGGCCCACAAGGCGATGCACGAAGGCGTCATCGCCGTCGAGGCGATCGCAGCGCGCAGCCCGCATCCACTCGACCCGCGCTTGGTGACGCGCACCACCTACTGCACGCCGCAGATCGCCTCACTCGGCCTCAGCGAAGCCGAGGCCAGGGCCGCCGGGCACGATGTGGCGGTCGGGGTCTTCCCCTTCCGGGGCAACGCGCGCGCGGTGGTGTGGGGCGAGACCGGCGGGTTCACCAAGGTGGTCGCCGACAAGAGCACCAACGCCGTGCTCGGCGTGCACATCATCGGCAACGAGGTCACCGAGCTCATCTACGGTCCCGCGCTCGGCGCGCTGCTCGAGAGCACCCCCTTCGAGATGTCGCGGGCGGTGGCGCCCCACCCGACTCTCAGCGAATCGCTCGCCGAGGCCGCGCTGGCAGTCTCCGGCGAGGCCCTGCACATCTGATCAGGAGCACCATCAACGTGGCCATCGCCAAACCGGACGCAGTCAGCAAGGAGGGACTGGACGCGCAGACGCTGCGCGCCATGTACAGGCACATGCTGCGCTCGCGCGTGCTCGACGAGCGCATGTGGGTGCTCAACCGCCAGGGTCGCGCGCCCTTCTGGATCAGCGCCATGGGCCACGAGGCGATCCAGGTGGCGGTGGGCATGAACATGGAGCCGGGGCGTGACTGGCTGGCGCCGTATTACCGCGACCTGGCGCTGACGCTGGTGCTCGGCATGACCCCGCGCGATCACCTGCTCTCGGTGCTCGCCAAGGCCGAGGATCCCAACAGCGGCGGCCGGCAGATGCCCGCGCACTACGGGTCGCGCGCGCACAACATCATCAGCACCGGCTCACCGGTGACCACCCAGCTGCTCCACGCCGCCGGCATTGCGCTGGCGTTCCGCATGCGCGGCGAGGACGCGGTGTGCGTGACCGCGTTCGGCGAGGGCAGCACCAGCGGCGGCGACTTCCACGAGGCGCTCAACTTCGCCGCCACCCACAAGCTCGGCGTGGTGTTCGTGGTGGAGAACAACGGCTATGCGATCAGCGTGCCGGTGGAGAAGCAGATGGCCACCCCGCACGTGTCGGACCGCGCCCAGGCGTACGGGATCCCCGGCGTCAGCATCGACGGCAACGACGCGATCTCCTGCTACCGCGCCGCGCGCGAGGCGGTGCAGCGCGCCCGCAGCGGGGACGGGCCGACCCTTCTGGAAGCCAAGGTGCACCGTCTGACCTCGCACAGCTCCGATGACGACCAGCGGCGCTATCGCAGCGCAGAGGACCTCGAGGCCGAGCGCAAGCAGGACTGCATGCCGCGGTTCCGCGGGCTGCTCGAGGACCTCGGCGTGCTGGCGGCGGGCGACGCCGACGCGATGCGCGCCGAGCTCGTGGTCGAGCTGGACGAGGCGACGGCGTACGCGGAGGCGGCGGCGGACCCGCTGCCGCAGACGGCGATGCTCCACGTGTACGCGGAGGATTCCTGATGCCCACCAAGACATATCTCGAAGCGATCCGCGAGGGCATGCGTGACGAGATGCGTCGCGACGAGCGGGTGATGATCCTCGGCGAGGACGTCGGCGCCAAGGGAGGCGTGTTCGGCGCCACCGAGGGGCTGCAGAAGGAGTTCGGTGAGATGCGGGTGATGGATTCGCCGCTTGCCGAGTCGTGCATCGTGGGCGTCTGCATCGGCGCCGCGATGAACGGGATGCGCCCGATCGCCGAGATCCAGTTCCAGGACTTCATCATGCCGGCCGTCGACCAGATCGTCAGCGAGGCGGCCAAGATGCGCTACCGCAGCAACAACGACTGGGGAGTCCCGATGGTGGTGCGCGCGCCGTTCGGCGGGGGCATCCATGGCGCTCTCTACCACTCACAATCGATCGAGGCGATGTTCTGCGGCGTGCCCGGTCTCAAGGTGGTGGTACCGAGCACACCGTACGATGCCAAGGGTCTGCTGGTCAGCG
>JANWHI010000022.1 GCA_025450495.1 Candidatus Dormiibacter sp.
CCGTCGTGATGGTGACAAGCGCCAGCGTCAGCGCAAGCCCCGTCACGACATCGGCCTGGAGGCGCGACTGCACCCACGTACGGACCTCGATGCGATCCCGAAGCTCGGCCGCCGTCGCAGATGCCGGGTCGGCTCCCCACCACCGCCGCAGACCCGCGCGGACACCGGCCCAAGCCGTCACGCCGGCCGCGACTGCGACGGTGGTCAGAACGAGGATCAGCATGCGCGACCGGCCATACCCCCGGTTTGCCCCGTGGTCAATACGGGAAAACGTCGCCCATGGACGTCGGCAGGCATCCCCACACGCGAGCACCCCACACCGCTCGCCACAACCCAGCCCCGGTCCCGGTCGCGCACCGCGGGTCGGGGGCGTGTGTGCTCGAGCCGCGCCGCGGCGCCATCGCCCAGCGTGCCGGCGAACGCATGGCGGGTCATCCCATCGCCGCGTTCCTGTCGGTCGCGCTCGTCGGCCTGGCGGTCCTCGCTGCGCTCGCAATCACCGCGGGCTGGGCGCTCACCACATTCGTGCTGCCCGACCACGGGATCGGCCACGCCGACGAGCACGTGAACGTGTGGCTCTCGCACCACCGCACCCGGACACGCAACGACGTCTCGTTCTGGCTGTCTGGGATCGGCGATGTGTACGCCATCCCCGCCGTCGTGGCTGTCGCGGTGCTCATCGCCGCGGTCCGCCGGCGGTGGCGCGTGGCCGCCTTCGTGATCGCGGCGATCGCCATCGAGGCGGCGACGTACCGCCTGACGACGCTGGTCATCCACCGCCAGCGTCCAGCCGTGCCGCGCCTCGACCATCTGGCGGTGAACGCGAGCTACTTCTCGGGTCACACCGCCGCGTCCGTTGTCGTCTACTGCGGCATTGCGCTGCTCATCACGTCGCGGATTAAGAGCGTGGGAGCACGGAGATTCTGCTGGTGTGTGGCCGTCGCGATCCCCATCATCGTGGCCGTGTCACGGATGTATCGCGGCATGCACCATCCGACCGACGTCGCCGCGGGCGCGCTGGTGGGGATCGGGACGCTCGTCGTGGCGGTCGCGGCGGCGCGGGCGGCGAAGGCGGCCGAAACGGCGTCGTGAGCACCGTCGCCGTCATCGCTCACTCCGGCAAGCGCATCGAGGGCGGCCTGCCCGAGCTGCGCCGGACGCTCGCGGGGCACGGCGTCACCGACCCGCTATGGGTCGAGGTGCCGGCGAGCAGGAAGGCGCCGAAGCAGGTACGCAAGCTCCTGCGCAGGGGCGCCAAGGAGTTTTTCGTGTGGGGCGGCGACGGCATGGCGCAGCGCTGCATCGACACGCTCGCCGGCACCGGCGTGACCATCGCCCTCGTTCCCGCGGGCACCGCGAATCTGCTCGCCACCAACCTCGGCATCCCGAAGGACATCGCAGGCGCTGTTGAGACCGGCCTGTATGGAGACGTGCGCCACATCGACGTCGCCACGATGAACGGCGAACGCTTTGCCGTGATGGCCGGGGCGGGTTTCGACGCCCACATGATCGCCGGCGCCGACGGCGGCCTGAAGGACCGGCTCGGGCGCGTTGCGTACCTCTGGACGGGCACAAAGAGCACCCGCACCGAGCCGTTCCAGACCAGGATCCGAGTCGACGGCAGCACGTGGTACCGCGGCCCGGCGAGCTGCATTCTGGCCGGCAATGTCGGCTCGCTGTTCGGCGGCTTGCGGGTGTTCGCCGACGCCCAGCCCGACGACGGGCTGCTCGACCTCGCCGTCATCACCGCAGACGGCGTCGCCCAGTGGGCGGCGACGGCCGGCCGCACGATCGCCGGCCGTTCCGAGCGCTCACCGCACGTCCGCATGACGAAGGCCCACAAGGTGAAGGTCAAGCTCGACCGCAAGGTGCTGTACGAGCTCGACGGGGGGGCGCGCACGAAGGTGAGTGCGTACCGCCTCGCCGTCGAGCCGGGCGCCATCGCGGTGCGGGTACCGCACCAAACCAGAAACGGAGACGTGAGCACGTGACCAGCAGCATCCAGCCCCGAGCCCGCTCAGCGGCCCACAAATCGACCAACGGCCCGGCCTTCGAGGCCCTCGCGCGGACTGGCTTCGTCGCCCGCGGGGTCATCTACGGGATCATCGGCCTGCTCGCAATCCAGGTCGCCGTGCACGCGGGCGGCGGTCAGCCGGCGAACCAGCGCGGAGCGCTCGAGACGGTCCAGCGGCAGCCGTTTGGCCACTGGCTCCTGATCGTCGTGGCGATCGGCCTGGGCGGCTACGCCCTGTGGCGCTTCGTGCAGGCGTTCTTCGGCCACGGCCCCGAGGGCGGCGGTGACCCGTCGACGTTCGGGCGTATCGCCGCCGCCGCGAGCGGATGCGCGTACGCGGCCATGTGCGCGCTTGCAGTGTCGATCCTGCTCGGCGCCTCCAGCCAGACCTCGAGCAATCCGCACAAGTCGGCTGCGGGCGTGCTCGGCTGGCCGGGCGGGCAGTGGATCGTCGGCATCGCCGGTGCCGCCTTCATCGGTGTTGCGCTGTATCAGGGCTACAAGGGCGTCTCGCGCAAATTCCTCGACGAGGACAAGACCGGCGAGATGGGGCCGATCACGCTGCGGTGGATCACTCGCATAGGCGTCGTCGGCCACCTCGCCAGGATGGTCGCATTCGGCCTCATCGGCATCTTCGTCGTGAAGGCCGCGATCGACTACGCCCCTCGGAAGGCCGTCGGCCTCGACGGAGCGCTCTCCAAGCTCGCGCACCAGAGCTACGGCACGTTCCTTCTCGTCCTGGTCGCAGCCGGACTCTGCGCGTTCGGTGTGTACTCGATCGCCGACGCCCGCTACCGACGCATCTAGCCGGATGAATGCGCTCCGACAGGAACTCGGACGGCTCTCGTCCTCCGGAGAACACCACCGCCCCGTCGGGAGGATGCTCCTATGACTGACGAATACTTCGTGACTGTGTGGTTCACAGATGGCCACAAGCAGCAGTGGCCGCTGCCGCTCGAACAAACCTCGGATGACGCGTTGGAAGAGTTGCGACAGGTCATCGTCGGCGGTCAATGGTTTCGGCCACCCAAGTCAACCAAGGCCTACTCCCCCTACGCCATTGTGGCCGTCGACGTCGCGGCGAAAGAGGACACCGAACCACCGAGCATCGCCCACCGCCTCGGCGAGGTCATGGGCGACGCGATCTCTCCCACTCACCAAACCGACTGAAAGCCAAGCAATGCTCTGGCGATGCGAGGGTCGAATGGTTCTTGCGTTCGGCCGGCGATGAGGCGGCGCGTCGGGGACGTGCTTCGCAGGGGCTACGCCTATCTCGAGGATCGCCCGCTTGTGGTGGTGCTGGTGGCAGGAGGAGTGACGGCCGGCGTCGCGTTCGTTCTCGCCTGGCAAGCGGGCTGGTCGCGCATCTCGCGGGTCGTGTTGGAGCGCCACTCGTGGGGGTGGCTGGGGGTTTGCCTGGTCGGCGAGTTGGTGGCGTATGGCGGGTATACGCTGACGGTGCGTGATATGGCGCGGGTCGACGACGGGGCGGAGCTCGATCTGGCGACGTCGGCCAGGGCGGTGGTGGCGGGGTTCGGCGTGTTCGCGGCCACTCGGTCTTCGGGAGGCTTCGCCGTCGACTACTGGGCGCTCCGTGAGGCGGGCGCCGGGAAGCGCGACGCGGTGCGGCGGGTGCTCGGGCTTGGATTCCTGGAGTACGCCGTCCTGTCGGTGGGTGCGCTTGTGGCCTCGGTGCTGCTGTTCTTTCGGTTGGACGGCCATGAGCGACCCAGTATTACGCTGCCGGCGCTGGTCGTCATCCCCGTGCTCGTCGTCGCTTTTTGGCTCACCTCGCCGAAGCGTGCCGAACGCCTGAGCCGCCCCCGTCGAGGTCGGCTGAGAGGCGTGTTCGCGGATTCCGTGGCTGGGGCGGCGACCGTGCGCGAGTTGCTGCGCAGGCCCGGGAAGCACATCCTGGGCGTGCTCGGCACCGCCGTCTACTACGCAGGCGACATCCTGTGCCTGTACGCCGCACTGCGGCTAGCAAACGCCCAGATCACGCTAGCCGCGCTGGTGCTCGCGTACACCGCTGGGTATCTGCTCACCCGCCGCGCGCTGCCTGCCGGCGGCGCCGGGTTCGTCGAGATCGCCCTCACGTTTGCGCTCGTCGGGATGGGCGTCGGCTTCGCCCACGCCCTGCTCGGCGTCGTCGTCTACCGCCTGTTCAACTTCTGGCTGCCAATCATCCCCGCACTCGCCCTGATGCCCGCCATCCACGACCTTCGCCAGCGCTTCCAGCGAGCCGAACAGACCAACTACAGCCACCGGCATCGGGTGTCCAGGCCGTCCGACGGGCGATCCGCACAGCATCGGTGGGTCGTGGCAGCTACTGGTACTTCAGGATCACCCGCTGAGCGTGCCGCTCAGGGCAGGTCGTCGAGGAGCTGACCCTGCCCGGTGATCGGCGGTGCGCCCCAGATCAGCAACCGGGCCTCGGCGTCGCTTCGGTTCTGCACCTGGATCTCGGTTCCGGTGCCCGCCCGGGCGATGCTCCCGGCTCGCAGTTCGACCATCTCCGGCGGGTCGCCCAGCGCGAGCGTGAGCGTTCCGTCGAGCACCAGGAACACCTCCTCCTGCGCGCCTTCGATGTGCCGCCGGCCGCGGGCGCCGGCGGGGTACCGCCACAGGTTCGCGCGCGAGCTTTCAAGCCCCAGCGTCTCGGTCAGCGAGGCCGCGTGGCGCGGCTGGTCGCCTTCGCGATAGGGCCGCTCGACCTCCGCGACCTCGTCGATGTGGGTCACCTGGTACGCCATCCGCGCCGGATCGTACCCGCTCAGTTGGGGTAGCGTTGGCGCCCATGACGTCCCACGCGTTGCCCGTCGCCCTCCCCACGAGCCTCGTCGGCTCGTACGCCCAGCCGGACTGGCTGATCGACCGCGAGCGGCTGCGCCACCGCTTCCCACCCCGCGTGCGGGCCAAGGAGTTGTGGCGGATCGACCCCAAGTATCTCGAGGAGGCGCAGGACGACGCCACGCTGATCGCCATTCGCGATCAGGAGCGCGCCGGGCTCGACATCATCACCGACGGCGAGGCGCGCCGGGAGAGCTACTCGAACCGCTTCGCGACGGCGCTGGCAGGCGTCGACATCGACAACCCGGGCACGGCGCTCGACCGCAGTGGGCACCCGAACCCGGTGCCGAGGGTGGTCGGGCCGATCGAGCGCATGCATGCGGTGCAGGTGCGCGACGTGGAGTTCCTGCGGGCCAACACCAGCCGCACGATCAAGGTCACGGTGCCAGGCCCGTTCACCATGTCGCAGCAGGCGCAGAACGACCACTACGCGAGCGAGGCTGAGCTTGCGATGGCCTACGCCGGCGCCGTGCACGACGAGATCGCCGACCTGTTCGCGGCGGGTGCGGACATCGTGCAGATGGACGAGCCGTACATGCAGGCGCGGCCCGAGAAGGCGCGCGAGTTCGCGTTGCCGGCACTGGCACGCGCGCTGGACGGGGTGGACGGTACGACCGCCGTGCACATCTGCTTCGGCTACGCCGCCATCATCCACGAGCGGCCGGAG
>JANWHI010000023.1 GCA_025450495.1 Candidatus Dormiibacter sp.
AGCTCGCCGGGCTCGGGTTTCGCGTAACCCGCGATTGGGTCGTGATGCGTGGCGTCATGGCGGTACAGCCGATGAGTGACGCCGATCTCGACCTGCTAGTACGTTGCCACCGGCTGATCAGCGTGGAGGTGAGCGGCGACGCGGCCATCTCACTGTCCGAGGCGTCAGGGCTGCCTTGGCTGGATGTGCCCGCGGCCATCGGCGCCATGCGCGACGTGGAGATCTAGGCTCCGGCTGGGGTCAGGAGGTGGCGCCGATGTCGCCGGCTTCAGGACGCTGCGTTGAAGTCGACGGCCTGGGTCTCGACCGTACCGGCGGTGCGGCCTGGCGCAATCTGGTAGGTCCAATACAGGTTGGTGTGCGCGATGACCTGCTCCGGCGGCGGCGCACCCCATGACGACTGGTCGTTCGTGGTATGCGCGTCGCTCACCAGGGTCGCGTCGTATCCCCTCACGAACGCGCCATGGAGCGTCGAGCGGATGCACGCATCGGTCTCGGCGCCCGCGATGACCAGACGTCCGACGCCGAGTCCCGACAGCACGGTCTCGAGGGTGGTGTCCTCGAACGAATCGCCGTAGTTCTTCTCGACGAGCGGCTCGGTATCGCCCGGGGTGAGCTCAGGGACGATCCGCCACTCGTCGCTCCCCCGCGCCAGCTGCTCGTCCGAATGCTGGACCCACACAACGGGGACTCGTGCGCGCCTCGCCTTCTCAACAATGCTGCCGACGTTCCCGACAACCGCGTCGCGTTCGTAAGACTTCGCGACGACGCCGTTCTGAACGTCGATGACGAGGAGCGCGGTGTTCGGCCGGTTCTCGAGTGTGCTCATGGCCATCCCATCAATTGGCGCTGGTGTTTCGACGCTGGTGTTTCGACGCGGGTTGTTGCCCGTGACCTCCAGCGTAGCGTCCTGCGGTGCGCCGACTACCGCCGGCGCACCGCCGGGGGCCGTCCCTGCGGCTCGGCCACGGTTGACGCTGCCGTCCGGTTCGAGGCGAATGCTCCAACCCCGTTCGTGAACCATGTGGTGGTGGCGCCGGCAGAGCGACACCAGGTTGGGGACCTCGGTCTGGCCGAGGTCCGCCCAGTGGTCGATGTGATGGCCGTCGGTCCAGTGCGGCGGCCGGTCGCAGCCGGGGAAGCGGCAGCCCTTGTCGCGCAGCACCAGGGCGGTGCGGATCGGCGCCGGGATGGTGCGCGTCGCCCGGCCCACCGAGAGGGTGGTGTGCGCTTCCAATCCCGCGCCCTTGCCGTCCACGACATCGCCCGTCCCCTGTCCAGCGTCGTCACCACTCGCCACCACGGCCACAGTGCGCACCGCGTCGCAGGCGAGCCGCCGGGCGGTCTCCGGGTGGATGGCGCCGACGCCACCCAGCTCGGCCGGTTCCGCACCGTCGCGGCGCTGCAGGGCGTCGAGGCTGACGGTGACGGTGAGGTGGGGACGCTGGCCGTGGGCGGTGGGGAGATCCCCGCGCCGCAGCTGCCGCGACGCCAGGTCGACGAGCGCATCGGCGCGGCGCTGCGAGCCCCGGCGGTTGTCGCTGGGACCGGCCGGGGCGCTGAGCGCGTCCAACGCCGTCGTGACCAGGGCGCCACCCTCGGCGTCGAGCTCGCCGCGGAGCACGAAGACGCCGCCGAAGGTCGGGTCACAGGACACCCAGTGGTGCTCGTGGGTGCGGAGGTCCCGCTCCAGGGCCCCGTCGGCGTCGAGGCGATAGCGGGTGAAGGCGACCAGCCGGCTCATCCGCCCCACGTCGAGCGTGGCCGCGGCCCCGACCAGGGTGTCCTCGACGGACCGGGTGGCCTCGGTGCCGACGTCGCCGGCCAGCCGGGCGATGAGGGCGACGTTGGTGAACGGCGCCCGGCCGGCGCGGAAGCTTGCGGTGGTCTCCGGCAACTCGTGGAGGACGCGGGCCATGCGCACCCGCTCGGCCGCCGCGGCGCCGCTGAGGCCACAGCGGCCGCGCACCCACGAGACGGTGCTGACCGCACCCTCGGCGAGCGCGGCGCGATGGCGGTCGAAGCGTTGGAGGCGGCGGATGAACTCGGCCTCGAGCCGATCGATCTGCGTGCGGATCGCCACCAGGTCCTCACCCATGGCGTGGTCGGAGGCGTGATCGATGCTCTCCGCGGCCACGCCGCCGACCGCATCGGCGAGGCTGTCGAGAGGGGTCGGGGCGTACGCCAGCATGCCCTGCATTGTACCAAACAGATGTTCGCCGAAGCAATCACCACGCTGCTCAAACCCCTGCTGCCACAAGGGTTTGTCCGCCGAATGTCCGCTGCATCCGGACGGCCGTCGAATGTCCGCCGCGCAACACCGCCGCACAACACCGCCCCACAACACCGCCGCACAACACCGCCCCACAACACCGCCCCACAACACCGCCCCCAACGTCGCCAGCACCAACCATCGCGCGTCCACCCACCACACACCCAGCGCAGCCCGCCAGTACAGTGTTGCGACTCGTCCGACGGCGCCCGGAGGAACCGCGATGGCGACGACCGTGGTCATCGGCAACAGCAGCTACAAGCGCCGCAATCCCCTGGCAGTCTGGATCGGCCTGGAGATCATCACGCTGGGGATCTACCACTTCGTGTGGTGGTACAAGATCAACGACGAGGCCAGGCGCTTCCTCAAAGACCCGTCCATCCGACCGGCGCTGTCGGTGCTGGCGCTGGTTCCCGGCACCATCCTCATCGTGCCGGCGTTCGTGACGATCTGGCGCACAACTGGCCGCATCGCGGCGATGCAGGAGCGCGCTGGTCGACCAGGTGGTCGCGCCAGCCCGCTGATCTCGGTGCTGCTCGCGCTCGTCTTCAGCCTTCACCTGTTGTACATGCAGACGGAGCTCAACCAGATCTGGGACGCGTACCTGCGCGGCGGACCGCAGGGGCACACGCCGACACTCCCCCCGGCAATGCCCCAATCATCCGTTCCCCCGCCGGTGTCGCCGCCAACACCCGTCCCCCCGGCGTTTCCTCCCAGCGTCTGAACCCGCACGCGAGCGCTGCATCCCATCGCATCGCCAAGCCATCACCCAAGGTCGCGAATCTGGGGTAGGGTGGCTGACGACGATGCCGACATCCGTCCCAGCACCCTTCGAAGCACTCTTTGCCGGCTCCAGCGAGGGCGACCGCGCTGCCGTCGACCTGCTGTGTCGTCTTGTCGACTCCGGCAGCGACGTGCTCCTCGAGGTGAACGGCAGGCGGGTTCCGCTCCCGGCGTCACTGCGGACGCTCCTGCAGCGCGCCGTCGACCACCTGCGACGCGGTGACGACATCCGCCGCTCGTTCGGTCGCGCCCCGGCGCGAACGCTTCTGCAGCCGGTGATCCGCCTGGCCACATCCGAGGTCGCCGGCTACGAGGCGCTGAGCGACATCTCCGACCGCGACGTGCGCAGTGCCGACAGCTGGTTCCGCGACGCGGCGGTGCTCGGGCTCGGTGAGGAGTTCGAGCTGGTGCTGCTCACGCTCGCGCTCGAGGAGCTGCCAGCTCTCCCGACCACGGCGTACCTGTCCGTGAACGTGTCGCCGCACACCATCCTGTCGCCGCAGTTGCCCGTGCTGCTCGCCGGCATCGACGGCGAACGTCTGGTGCTCGAGCTGACCGAGCATGCGCCCGTCGACGACTACGCCGCCCTCAACACTGCGCTGAAACGCCTGCGCCGGCGCGGCATCCGCCTCGCTGTCGACGATGCCGGCGCCGGCTTCTCGAGCCTCAACCACATCCTGCTGATCCGTCCCGACCTCGTCAAGCTCGATGTCTCGCTGATCCGTGACGTGGACAGCGATGTCGCCCGTCGCTCGCTGGTCAGCGGCCTGTGCCATTTCACGTCGGAGATCGGCGCGGATTGCGTCGCCGAGGGTGTGGAGACCGACGCTCAGGCGCGCGCGCTTCGCGAGCTCGGCGTCGGCTTCGGGCAGGGCTGGCACCTGGGGCCACCGCGGCGCCGTCGCAGCACCCGTCGCAAAAGTGCCGCGGTCAGGGGATCGACGCCGGCGCGACGCTGACCCAGGCGCGGTGCGTGCACGCCGTGGCTGCCGCGCTGGTGGCACCGACCACCGGTGCCGCGTAGTACACACCACGAACGATGACGTTGTCGCCGAACAGCGGCAGCGGCAGGTGCACCGTCTTCTCCACCGCCGCATACACCTGGCAGCCGTCGCTGACGCAGCGCACACCGTTGCCGGCCGGCTGCGGCATGTCGGCGGTCTGGCCGGCGCCGCCCGGCCCGGTGAGCTCCGCCGACTCGTCACCGATCTGCACGCAGCCGCGCTCGAACGCCATCAGGCCACCGCTCGCCCCGAGGTTGACGACGTGGTCGCTCTGGCCGTACAGGTCTTGCGGATCGACCGAGTTGGCTCCCGCCTGGGCGGCGTTCTGCGCGGCCGCTTGCACCCGCGATGACCAGACGAACAGGTACGCGGCATCGGCGACGAGCGCGACCAGGCCGAACAGGAAGAGTGCGAACGCCAGCGCCATCATCATGATCATCTGGCCGCGCTGGCCTCGTCGATGCGCAGCCATCATTGGCGGAACGGAGGTGGGATGGCCTCGGCGGCGGCGGCGACGGTCGGGTTCCACACGACGGCCCACGCCAGCGGCGTGTGCGAGAAGTCGAGCGTGGCGGTGGCCGCGCAGCGCACCACGCGCAGCCCCTGCGGGGGGTTCAGGGTGGGGTCGAGGCCGTCGACCTCGCAGGTGATGAACGACCTCTGCGCGTTGCCGATCGGCGCGCCGTCGCGCCGGCAGAGCGGATGTGCAGCGACGTCACGCTGCGCAGGAAAGACGAGGTAGCGGCGGAACGTCATGGTCCCGTAGAACGTCTCGGCGGCAAAGCGGCAACCCTTGGGCATGCCGCTGGTGTCGAGCGAGTCGGCAGCCCCCGTGCTCTGCGGGCAGCATGTGGTGCCGGCGCTGTCCATGGCCAGCCGTGGCGCCTGGACGAACGACTCCGCGGCCAGCTTGGTTGCGGCGTCCATCTCCTGCTGCGCCGGCACCTGCACCATGACCGCGAGGAACGCGCTGATCAGCGCCAGCAGCACCGGGATGACGATCGCGGTCTCGATGACCGCCTGCGCGTCCGTGGTTCTGCGTGTG
>JANWHI010000024.1 GCA_025450495.1 Candidatus Dormiibacter sp.
GCCAGTCGACGCGACGCAGCGCCGCGTGGACGCCGCGGAGCGGGATGACCGCGCGCACCGCGGGAGACAGCGTCACCTCCCGCAGCACGAACGCCACGGCGCTCACCACTGCCACCAGCGCGACCGGTGCTGTGATGCCGGCGCCGGCGACCAACGGCGCGAAGGCCACGCCGATGGCCAGGCTGTCGCTGAGGGCTGGTGGCGACGCGATCGCCAAAACCGTGGCAACGACGCACACCGCCGCGAGCCCCAGCCCGGTGATGTCGGCACGCCCCTGTGCTTTGCGGTAGCCGCGTGCGCGGCGGACCGGCGCGCGCACACCCACGGCGATGATCGCCGCGAGCGGCAGGTTGACGTAGAAGATCGCGCGCCAGGTGCTCACGGTGGTCAGCGCGGCGCCGTAGAGCGGGCCCACCAGGCTGCCCATCTCCTGCACGGCACCGACCACCCCCAGCGGCACCCCACGCCGGCGCGGCGGCCAGAGGTCGGCGACCAGCGCAAGGGTCACCGGCACCAGGCCGCCGCCGCCCGCTCCCTGCAGGGTGCGACCCAGCACGATCACCCCGAGCGTGTTCGACGACGCGGTCACCAGCGAGCCGACGGCGAAGACGAGCAGGCAGAAGGCCAGCACCGGGCCGCGGCCAAAGATGTCAGACAGGCGGCCGAGCAGCGGCAGCACCGCGACGTAGCCGAGCAGGAAGCCGCTGATGATCGGCGCCGCCTCCTGCAGGTGGGCGAGGTCGACGCCCACCGACGCCATGATCGCCGGGAGGGCAATGACCACCACGTAGGTGTCGGCGGCCCCGAGAAGCACACCGGCGGCCGCAAAGCCGAGCCGGCGGTGGGCTCCGGGCGGGGCCGTCCCCGAGCCCTGCTGCACCTCAGCCCGCCGGGGGCGTGATCGTCACGTTCTGGCCGTAATTGTCGAGAACGACAGTGAACGTGCTGGGATGCACCTTGTCGAAGAACGGACCCACCATCACCACCCTGCGGAGTTGGTGCGTTGTCGAGTCGACACCCACTGTGGCCTGCACGGATTGAGACGCGTCGGCGCTGGTGAGCAACGCGGCGACGCGCACCCCCGGCATCGCGCACGCCACCTCATCCAGCTGCTCGCCAGCGAGGCGATCGGCGTCGCGGTTGGATGGCGACGAACACGCCGACAGCAGGCTCGACAGGCCGTTGTTGGGATCGAGGAACTTGCCGGGATCGCCGAACCCGTATTTGGCGGGGTCGTCCTTGGCGAAGCCGCTGCCCAGCGGGGTGCGTGCGTAGAACACGCCCCCGATCGAGACCACGTCGACGTTCAGCGTGAACCCACCGGCGACCACTGTCAGGCTGCCGGCGAAGCCGTCCGGGCGTTTGGCCACGCCCTGGCCACCGGAGATCAATGTTCCGGTGCCGGCGACGCTCGCACTGGTGAGCGTGAAGTGCAGCGACGGAGCTGAATCGACGCCCTGCTTGGCGTCGTGCAGCAGCAGCGCCGGGTCCGGCGGGGGCGTGCCGCACGCTGACAGGATGGCCACGATTGTCCCGGCGGTGAGAACGCAGCTCGCGAAACGCACGCGTCGCCTCCCTCTGTTGCCTGCCGCGAGTATAGACAGCGCTCACGACAGCGCCCGATACTCGCGCGGTGAGCGACTCCGCTGCCCAGCGCGTCGTCCCCGGCGAGCGCTTCTTCGAGATCGACATGCGCGTCGGCCGGGTTGCTGAGTGTGCTCCGATTCCCCAGGCGCGGCGACCCGCGTACCGCATGGTCATCGATTTCGGCACGCTGGGCAGGCGAACGTCGTCGGGGCGAATCACCGACAACTACACCCCAGAGCAGCTCATCGGCTCGCTGGTGGTGGCCGTCGTCAACCTTCCAACGCGCCAGGTCGGCCCCGTGCGCAGTGAGGTCCTTGTGCTCGGGGCATACCAGCACGGCACCGATCGCGTTGGCCTGCTGCGACCGGACGGCGACTGCAGTCCGGGAGACCGGGTCGGCTGAACCACACCCCGCAGCCAGGCCGTACAGTGCCTCCGGCACCGTCAATCGGGAGACAGCGCAGCATGCCCAGCCGCGTCGACAAGGCCACGCGAGGCGCGTCCCCGATCCTGCTCGTGCTTGCCGCGCTGTGCTTTCTGCTGCCGTTCGTCGGGGTGTCGTGCAACACCGCTGCGGGCAGCGCGGCGCTGGGCAGCCTCGGGTCAGTCGGTGCATCCGGCAACAGCGGCGCCGCCGCCGCATCCGCCGCCTGCCTGCAGGCTCTCAGCGGACGCGACCTGTACACGTACACCGGGCTCAACATGGTCACCGGCAGCGACCCGACATTGCAGACCAATATCCCCGGCTGCCCGACCACCTCGAGCTCGAACTCGAACTCGCCGCTGGCGATCTCCCCATCCGCGCCGACGCCCACTCTCGGCATCGGCGTGCAGGCGCTGATGGTGCTGGTGCTGCTGCTCATCATCGTCGGGGTGGTCGGCGGCGTCGTTCGCGGTCGCGCCGGCCGGTGTGTCGCCGCAGCCGCGGCGTTGCTCGCCATGGCGCTGGTTCTGATCAACAACGCGACGGCGCACTCGGCCATCGTCAACAAGCTCACCAGCAGCGCCGGTGGAACAGGTGCGTTGTCTGCGAGCGGACTCAGCGGCACCTTCGACAGCTTCTTCAACATCCACGCCGCGTTGGGATTCACCCTCATCCTCATCGCCCTGGGACTGGGCGCCCTCGCCAACCTGGTCGCCGTGCTTGTCGGGTCGGGTCTGCGGCTCACCACGCTGGGACCGCAGACGGGCGCCCCGCCGCCACCCGGCGGCATCATCCCAGCGCCGGCCATCCCGCCGGCGCCACCGCCGCCGGGCTGAGCGTCAGCCGGTTACCACCGGCCTCAATTGTTGAGCTGCAGCCAGAGCGCGGCGCCAAGCTCTCAGCCTCCGCCTCCCAGGAATGGGATGCCGTACGTCTGCGGCTGCGCCCCGATCGTCGTCGGCCAGATCTCGGCGATGGTGTCCGCGGTCCAGCCACCGTCGCGGTACGCGGAAACGATCTCCTGCGGGTGAGACCAGAGCGAAAGCTTGTCGCCGCCAAGCCCGATGCACTGCCCGGTCACATCCTTGGCCGCATCGGAGGCAAGGAACACCAGCAGCGGCGCGACGTCCTCGGGCACGCCCATGCCCATCTGCTTGCGGACCATGTCGGGCAACGGCTCACCCTTCGCGGCTGCATCGACCATCTCCGCCATCCCCGGGATGCTGGCGATCATCCGGGTGAGTGCGTTGGGCACGATGGCGTTGACGGTGATCTCGGCCCGTGCCAGCTCCATCGCCCAGGTGCGCGCGAATGCGGCTATCCCCGCCTTGGCGCCCGCGTAGTTGGTCTGGCCGAAGTTGCCGCGCTGGCCGGCCCATGACGCGACCACCACGATGCGTCCGCCGCGGCCCTGCTCGCGCATGCGCACCGCTGCGGCCCGCGCGCAGGTGAAGGTGCCGCGCATGTGTGTCTCGATCACCAGGTCGAAGTCCTCGTCGGTCATCTTCCAGAGGACCTTGTCGCGGAGGATGCCGGCGTTGGTGCACATGATGTCGATGCCGCCGAAGCTCTCGACGGCGCGCTGCACCAGCCTGTCGGCCGCCTCGGTGCTGCCCACCGCGACCACCTCGGCCACCGCCATGTGGCCGGCGTCGGTCAATTCCCTGACGGTCTGCTCGGCGACGTCGGGGTCGATGTCGTTGATGACCACTGCGCACCCCGCCTGCGCCAGCGCGTGCGCGTACGCCTGACCGATGCCGCGACCGCTGCCGCTGACAACGGCAACCTTCCCGTCGAGATTCATCGGGCCCCTCCTGCTGCGACTGAACGTGGTCCGCGATCAGTCGAGTCGCGGCGCGACCATTGTCGCGGGCATGTCGCTCGGCCTGCCTCAGCCGCCGAGGTGGCCACCGGCGATGACCTCGGCAACCACGTACCCCACCCACGGGATCCCGGCGAGCAGCAGCCACCGCCCTCGCGCGCTGCCGTTGCGCAGCAGCAGCAGCAGGCCGATGGCAACGGCCAGCGTGAGCAGGCCACCGAGGATGCCGCTGAAACCCGGACGCCAGGGGGTGAAGGTGAGCCCGACAAACCCGAGCACGCATGACTGGAACGCGGCGGAGCCGGCGACGTTGCCGAAGGCCAGGCTGTCGTCGCCGCTGCGCACCCAGAGCACGCTGTTGAACGTCTCCGGAAGCTCGGTGGCAACCGGGACGACGATCAGCGCCAGGGTCAGCGGGTTGGCATGCAGGGCGGTGGCGGTGTCGTTGAGCGCGGCGACGAAGAGCTCCGAGCCGACCGCCAGCATCGCCACCGACACCAGTAGCTGAACGATCACCAGCACGGCCGGCGGTTCGCCCGGGCGACGGCGCACCAGGTGAAGCGGCTCGGGCATGTCACCCGACGGGCTGCCCCCGCGCAGGGTGGCACGTACGTAGAGGCCATAGGTGGCGAGCAGCCCGACGCCGATGACGATGCGCGCCGGTGTCGGGAGCAGGATGGACACCAGCACCACCGAGAAGGCGCCGATGAACACGCCGAGGTCACGGCGCACCTGGCCCTTCTCCAGGCGCAGGGTGCGGTCGCCGCGCAGCATCACCGCCAGGCCGGTGATGGCCACGCCGACGCCGAGCAGGAGGAAGGGCGAGCCCAGGACGGCGCCGCTTGCCACCGCCGTTGCCGAGGGTTTCTGGCTGATCAGCGCGACCACGGGCACGAACGTCTCGGGCAACGACGTGCCCAGGGCGGCGAG
Organism: Candidatus Dormiibacter sp.; assembly: GCA_025450495.1. Next base: position 4,764 of record JANWHI010000024.1, read on the forward strand.
CAGGCTGCCCGTGGCGCCACTGGCCAGCTTCAGGCCAAAGCCTGCCCATTCCACCGCGTTGGTGAACAGCTCGGATGCGGCGACGATGAGCACGAGGCCGCCGATGAAGAGCAGCGCCTGGGTCACGAGCCCCTGCGCCGGCGCAGCCGGTCCACCGGTGCGCTCAACCAGCTGCTGCCGAAGGCGGCCACGTTGCGTATCGTCACCGGCTGGATGCGGTGCACCGGTGGTGCGCCCTCGGACCGCGCCAGCGCGTCGTACACACGCTGCCTGCACCAGGGAAACGAGGTGAGAGGAAGGGCGTCGGCAGTCACGAACACGGTGCGCAGCGACTCGATGCTCCAGTGGCGTTCACCGCCGGCCACCTCGGCGAGGAACACCGCGTCGGCCGCGTTGCGCAGGCCGCTCCACGAGTACACCCCGACCAGGCCCCGGATGTTGACGCGATAACCGGTCTCCTCCTCGGTCTCGCGCACCGCGGTCTCGGCCGGATCCTCGTCTGGTTCGACATGGCCGCCGGGCAGCTCCCATCCCGGTGGGAAGGGTCGCAGCTGGAGCAGCACCCGCGGTCCGTCGACGATCGCGGCCTGGGCGCCCTGCACGGGCCAGGCTACGCCGTCGACGACCACCTGCGACGGTCGCGTCGGCCGGCGATCGCGCCGGGTCAATCCAGCTCGACGCGCTTGGGGCGCCTGGTCGTTGTCGCCGCAGCGCGCCGGCGTCGGCCGCGTGGCTGGCGCGGCGTGCGCGTGCTGTTGTGCTCGATGATCACCGCGAGGGCCAGAAGCAGCTCGCGCTGCGCGTTGAGCAGGTGCATCTGCGCGTCGGGGGGGACGAACTCTTCGACTGCGTTGGCAAGCAGCTGCATGACGTCCGCGACGAGCTTGCCGGGGTCGACAGCGAACGGCTCGCTCACCGGGCCGCCCCTGCGAACGTGACCCGCAGCATCCCCTCATCGAGCTTGCCCCTGATCACCCGGGTGCCGTTGAGCACTCGTGGCAGGCTGATCTCGCGTTTGTACGGACCGACGCTGACGAAAAGCTCACCGGGGCGGTGAGTGATGTCCACCTCGTCCTTGTCGACAAAGGGCAGCTGCAGCTGCAGCTCGTAGTTGGCCCCGACCTTCTTGAGATGCTGCGAGACCGTGGTGTGGAATCGCTGGGTCGGGTCGGTGTCACCGTAGATCGCCTCCGCCATCTCGGCAAGGGTGTCGAGCCCGACGATCTCGTGGTCGAACAGCGGGGTGCGGCGGATGGGCACGGGTGAGAAGGCGGTCTCCACGAGTGCGTCGTACTTCTTCTGGGAACGGTGCCAAGCGGCGAAGTATTCGTCGGTGACCTCGTCGGGGAGGATCCGATTGACCACCACGAGGTCGGTCAGATAGTCGTAGAGGCAGAGGTACGTGAAGGCACGCTGCGCCTCCTTGACCACCATCTTCTCGAGGTTGAGCACCAGCCGCACAGTGCATGTCCTGGGATCGCCGAGGATGTTCTTCATGCCGTCGAGGTCGAAGAGCAGGTCCTTGATGTGGCCGAAGATGTCGTCGGTGGGCAGAGGGATGTTGGTGAACGGCTGCACCATCGGCCGGGCAACCTTCCAGACCTTGCGCTCGACTGGGAAGATCTTGGTGAGGTACCAGCGCGCCACGTCGGGAAAGGCGAGCAGCTGCAGGGTCTCGCCGGTGGGCGCGCAGTCGACGATGACCACGTCGTAGACACCCTGCTCCTTATGGCGCTTGATCCACATCAGGCTGGCCACCTCTTCCATCCCCGGTGGCGTGGCCATCTCCTCGGCGACGAAGTCGTCGACGCCCCACGAGGCGAACAGAGAGATGAGATAGCTGTGGACGCGCTCCCAGTGCTCCTCCATCTCATGGAGGGCGTTGATCTCCTGGGCGTCGAGGTTGGGAGCGATGTTGGTGGGGTGATCACCGAGCTCGAGGTCGAATGAGTCACCGAGCGAATGGGCGGCGTCCGTGGAGATGATCAGGGTGCGATGGCCAAGCTTGGCGCAGGCCACCGCGGTGGCCGCGGCGACCGTGGTCTTGCCGACGCCTCCCTTGCCGGTATAGAGGATGACCCGCACGGCGCCTACTTGACGACGTTGCTGACGATGATGTCTGCAACGATGATGAGCACGATCATGAGGCCGGCGATGATGGCCACGCGGCGCAGGTCCGCGGGCACGTAGGGCACGCGGTCGAACGGGATCGCGGCGTCGTCACTCTCCAGGGCCTGGATGTACCCCTGCGTCTGGCCGCGCGTGGACCGGGGGCGCGCCACAGGGGCGCTCGCCGCCGCCACGCGCTCCACGCGCCGCCGGCCCGGGTCGGCCGCCGGGACGTCGGCAGCCACCGAAGCGGCGGCGTCGGGGAGGGGCTGCGGCTCCGCGACGATGTCGTCGTCCGTCGACGGCGTCCCCGTCGCCGCCGCAGCGCCCGGCGCGCCGGACGTCATCGGACGGAAGACGGGGCCGGGGCGGCGTGTGACGGCGCGCTGCTTCTGCTTGCGTGTCTTCTTGGCCATGGCGCGCGCCAAGGTTATCGGATCGCGCCGGCGGCAAACGCCGTGCCGGCGCCGCGTGGCGCCCAGGGCCAGGGTTTGGCAAGGCGCTGACGGCCGCCTTTCCGAGAGCGGAAGGGATCGGCCTTCACCTGTAGAAGACCCACCGCATGATGTGGTACGGTGGGGTTGGAACCACAACATGTGGGGCCGCAGGGAACCACGGGCAGCAGGCGCCGGGCACCCACAACATTCCCGGCTTCACGTCCACGTCGAGGCCGACTCCATCCGGCGTCTGCAGCCCGATTTCCGCTCAGATGTTGAAGCGGAAGTGCACGACGTCGCCGTCCTGCATCAGGTACTCCTTGCCCTCGAGCCGCTGCCTGCCCTGCTCGCGGAGCGCGAGGTACGAGCCCGCGGCCAGGAGCTCCTCGACGCTGGACACCTCGGCGCGGATGAATCCCCGGGCGAAGTCGGTGTGGATGCTGGCGGCGGCGTCGAGGGCGGTCAGGCCGCGATGCAGCTCCCAGGCACGGACCTCCTTCTCGCCGGCGGTGAAGAAGGTGATCAGGTCGAGCAGTGCATACGCGCGCTGGGCGAGGCGGTCGAGCCCCGGTTCCTCGATGCCGAGGTCGGCCAGGAAGGTGAGCCGGTCGGCGGGCTCGAGCTCGGCGAGCTCGGCCTCGATCCGCGCCGAGATGGCGATGGCCTCGCCGCCGCTCTCCATGGCGCGCTGCCTGATCGCCTCGGGGACGTCGCCGCGAGCGGCGGCCTCCTCGGCGACGTTGACCACGACGACCAGCGGCGTTGCGGTGAGCAGCCAGAGCTCGCGCAGGTGCTCGCGGTCGCTCGCGCTCAGCTGCATGGTGCGCACCGGGCGCGCGGCGTCGAGGTGATCGCGCACCCTGCTCAGCAGCGCGATCGCGTCCACCGCCTTCTCCTTCTGCAGGCGCACCGTCTTCTCGGCCCGGTCGAGTTGCTTGCTGACGGTCTCGAGGTCGGCGAGCTGCAGCTCAAGCTCGATGACGTCGATGTCACGCAGCGGGTCGACGCTGCCCTCGACGTGGGTGACGTCGGGGTCCTCGAAGCTGCGCACCACCAGGGCGATCGCGTCGCACTCTCGGATGTGCCCGAGGAACCGGTTGCCCAGCCCATCACCGCGGCTGGCGCCGCGCACCAGCCCGGCGATGTCTGTGAAGGTCACCGCCGCTGGGATGACCTTGGGGGGGTTGAACAGATCGGCGAGACGCTGCAGCCGCCGGTCGGGAACCGCGACGACGCCGGTGTTCGGCTCGATGGTGGTGAAGGGGTAGTTGCCCACCTGCGCTCCGGCCATGGTCAGGGCATTGAAGAGCGTCGACTTGCCCGCGTTGGGAAGCCCGACGATGCCCACCGACAGGCTCACAGGAGCTCGAGCTCGAAGGCGCGGTGGAGCGCGCGCACCGCGTCCTCGACGCGGTCCCTGTCGATGATGCAGGTGACCCGGATCTCGCCGGTGCTGATCATCCGGATGTTGATCGCCTCGGTGGCCAGGGTCTCGAAGATCCTTCCGACGACGCCGGGAGAGCCGAGGATGCCGGTGCCGACAACGGTCACCTTGGCGATGTCCCGGTCGGCGTCCACGCCGGCGGCGCCGACGGTGGCGGCGATGCGCTCGAGCAGCGGCTGGGCCCGCGCCAGCTCGGACTCGGCGAGGGTGAACGAGAGATCGGTGTGCCCGGAATGGCTGACGTTCTGCACGATGATGTCGACGTTGACATGAGCCTCGCCGAGTGGTCCGAACACCGCGGCGGCGATGCCAGGGCGGTCGGGCACGCCGAGCACCGTCACCTTGGCGACGTCGATCTCGTGCGCGATGCCGCGCACCTTGGGGCGGTCTTCCATGTCTGTGTGCCTGCGGATGAGCGTGCCGGGACCATCGCCAAATGCCGAGCGCACCCGGATCGGCATGGAGTATGCCTCGCCGATCTCCACTGCCCGCGGGTGCATGACCGCAGCGCCCGCCGAGGCCAGCTCGAGCATCTCGTCGTAGTCGATGGTCGCGATCGGACGGGCGTCTGCGACAACCCGCGGGTCAGCGCTGTGGATGCCCTCGACATCGGTGTAGATCTCACACTCGCCGGCCTGCAGCGCCACCGCCAGTGCCACAGCCGTGGTGTCCGAGCCACCGCGCCCCAGGGTGGTGACGTCGAGCTGTTCGGTGGCTCCCTGAAAGCCCGCCACGATGACCACGCGACCGGCGCCGAGCTGCTCGATGACGCGCTCCGGGACGATGTCGGTGATCCGCGCGCTGCGATGCGGTCCGCTGGTGCGGATGCCCGCCTGCAGGCCGGTCAGCGACACCGCATCGACGCCGCGCGCATGCAACGCCATCGCCAGCAGCGGCGCCGTCACCGTCTCGCCAGTGCTCAGCAGCATGTCCATCTCGCGTGAGGGTGGGTCGGCGTCGAGCTGATGGGCCAGCGCGATCAGCTCGTCGGTGGTGTCGCCCATGGCGCTCACCACCACCACCACGCGGTCCGC
>JANWHI010000025.1 GCA_025450495.1 Candidatus Dormiibacter sp.
CGTGCGCGCCGCCCCGTCCTCACGGGGCGTCCCGGTCACGAAGCCTTGTATTTCGTCAGCCGGACGCGCAGACCGCCGGTGCGTTCGTCGACCCGGTAGCTGTGGTCGTCGACGAACAGCCCCATGAGCTGGAGCGCAAGGTCGGTCGCCGCAGCCACCTCCTGGCGCTCACGCTCCACCGCCCGCACCGCCACCCGCCGTCTGGCCGCGGCCGCCTGGGCCACCACCTCGCGCGCGCAGCTGCTCTGCACCTGCACCTCGAGGCGCTCGCCCTCGACGATGAAGGTCAACCGGATCTGACCCACCCCGACGCCGCCCACCCGCGCTGTGCAGGCAAGGGCGTTCTCGCACGCCTGGGCGACCGCGATGGTGAGGTCGTGCACCGCTTCGACGTCGAAACCCGCCACCACGGCAAAGGCCGAGGCCGCGCGCTTGGCGACGACGATGTATGCGGGGTCGGCTGGCAGACGGAGCTCAGACGTGGTCCGTGTCATCCCAGGTGAGAAATACCCCATATCAGCGCTGGTCAAACTGCTCATCCCCCGGTTTGCCGCCGGCCAGCAGGCGATCCGCGGCAGCCCGTCCCTCGGCGATCGCCTCGTCGATCTCGGCGCCGGCCTGGCGCGCGCGCCGCTGCTCGGCGACGCGCCAGTACACGATCGCCCCACTCACGGCGGCGGCGGCGAGAAGCCCCTTACGACCGAATGGCAAGTGCAGAATCGAGCTCCCTAACTGGCTGAGCCGCGATTATCGGCGACCAGGGCGGCGCGGGGCGGCAAGGATCAGACCCCCGGCCTCGACCAGGGCGATGCCGCCCGCATCAGCAAGAGGGTGGACGGCGCCCACGGTGGGCCCGCCTTGGCCGCCGAGGGCGAGCAGCTCAGCGCCAAGCAAACCCATCGCTGCACAGACCACCGCAAGCAGGTAGTTGCCGCGATGCGGGACCAGCACCCGGGTCAGTTGAGCGCCGATGGCCACGATCAACGCGGCGAGGACGATGCCCGGGCTCACCCGGTGCAGCCTAGAGGAGGAGGACGATGACACCCCGGCATGGCCGCGCCGTCGAGGGGCTGAGCCCGATTGACAAGGTGGGATCCCGCACGGCGCCTTCCCCCATCCACGCGCTCGGGTGCGGAGGCTCGGGGTCCAGCGAACGAATATGAGGTTCCCGATGCGTTTGATGTTGGTCCAGCCGCATCTGTGGACGACTGCGACCAGCCGGGTGCCGCAGACGATCCTACCGCACGGTCGCCGAGCTCAACCCTCGTCGTCGTGTGACATTTCCGCGCGCAATGGCGCGGCCGGCGACGCCGGTCGCGGCTGCAGGCCGAGCTCGGCCAGCTGGTCTGCATCGACGGGGGCCGGGGCACCGGTCATCGGCTCCTGGGCCTGCTGGTTCTTGGGAAAGGCGATGACGTCGCGGATGTTCTCCTCGCCGAGCCCCTCCATCACCAACCGCTCGACGCCCGCGGCGAAACCGCCGTGCGGTGGCACGCCGTACTCGAAGGCTTCGAGCAGGAAGCCGAACTTGTGCTGCGCGGATTCGGCGTCGATGCCCATGGCCGCAAAGACGCGCTCCTGGATGGCGGGGTCGGTGATGCGGATGCTGCCGCTGCCGATCTCACGGCCGTTGAGAACGATGTCGTAGGCTCGCGACCTGATCCGCAGCGGGTCGGTCTCGAGCAGGTCGACATCCTCGCTGTGGGCCATGGTGAACGGGTGATGCAGCGGCGTCACCGCACCGGACTCCTCGTTGCGTTCGAACATGGGGAAGTCGGTCACCCAGATCATCGCCATCCGCTCGGGGTCGGCAAGCCCGCGTTCGTGCCCGAGATGACTGCGCAGCGCGCCAAGGGCGGCGCCGACAACCGCGCGGCGGTCGGCCACCATCAGCACCGCGTCTCCGACGGCTGCGCCGCTGATGTCCCCGATGACGCTGAGCTCGGCACTGCTGAAGAACTTGGCGATGCCGCTCTCCCAGCCATCCTCGCGACGCCACAGGTAGGCGAGGCCGCGGGCCTTGAAGGTACGCACCACGTCCAGCAGCCGACCCTCTAGCTCGCTGCGGGTCAGGTCAGCCCCGCCCGGGACGGCGATCCCCTTGACCACGCCACCCGCGGCCACGGCGTCGGCGAACACGCGAAAGCCGCAGTTGCGTGCCATGTCGGTGAGGTCGCGCAACTCCAGCCCGAAGCGCACATCCGGCTTGTCGACGCCGTAGCGATCCATGGCCTCGTGCCAGGTGAGTCGCGGGAAAGGAGTTGTGATGCTGCCGCGGAAACCGCTGGCCACCCACGCAGTCGATATGGCTCGCTCCAGGACGCTGAAGACGTCCTCCTCGTCGACGAACGACATCTCGATGTCGAGCTGGGTGAACTCCGGCTGGCGGTCGGCGCGGAGATCCTCGTCGCGCATGCAGCGCGCGATCTGGAAGTAGCGGTCGAGCCCGGCCACCATGCACAGCTGCTTGTAGAGCTGCGGCGATTGCGGAAGCGCATAGAAGCTGCCGTGCTGCAGGCGGCTCGGCACCAGGTAGTCGCGCGCCCCCTCGGGCGTGGCCCGGATCATCATCGGTGTCTCGATCTCGGTGAAATCCATCTCCCCCATCACGCTGCGCAGCGCCGCGATGAACCGCGCCCGGCTGCGCAGGTTGCGCTGCAGACGAGGGCGGCGCAGGTCGAGATAGCGATGGCGCAGCCGCAGTGTCTCGTCGACCTCGGTGTCCTCGTTGACGGGAAACGGCGGCGTCCGCGCCACCGAGAGCACCTCACAGTCGTCAGCGGCGAGCTCGACCTCGCCGGTGCCCAGCCGCGGGTTGACGTTCTGCGGCTCACGATGGCGGAGCTGCCCGCGTACCCGCAGGACGTACTCGAGCCGCACGCCCTGGATCGCCTGGTGCGCCCGCGGGGCCGTCTGCGGGTTGATGACCACCTGGAGGATGCCGGTGTGGTCACGGAGGTCGAGGAAGACCAGCCCGCCGTGGTCGCGGCGGCGATCGACCCAGCCGTAGACGGTCACGGTCGTGCCAGCGTCGCCGCCGCGCGGGATCCCGCAACCGGTGCGCTCGACGCTCACGACCGCGACTCCTGCGCGGCCGCGACCAGCTCCGCGGAGACCGCCTCGAGCACCCCGTCCGGTGCCACCACATGCTGCTTGCTCGACCTCAGGTTTTTCAGCACCAGGCCCTGGTCGAGGCCGACGAGCAACGCCATCATGGCCCCGAGCCGATCCGCATCGCGCAGCTTGCGATCGAGGCGTCGAGCGGTGAGATCGGTGATCACGGAGGTGCGGTGGCGTAGCTGCCGCGCCAGGTCCTGCGCCTGCGCGGCCGAGCCGTCACCGGTGGTGCAGATGATCAGCTGGGCGGGCGGCTGCGGCCCGGGGGTCACACCCTGGTCGGCCGCGACCTTGAGAAGACGCTCGACGCCGAGCGCGTAGCCGACTCCCGGAGTTGCCTTGAAGCCGATCTCCTCAGCTAGACCGTCATAACGGCCGCCGCCGCCGAGCGCGTTCTGCGCACCCTGCAACGACGTGTGCCAGAACTCGAACGCGGTGTGTGCGTAGTAATCGAGCCCGCGAACCAGGCGCTGGTTGAGCGTGTACGGGATCTCCGCAGCGTCGAGGTGAGCGCGCACAGCGGCGAAGTAGTCGCGACTCGAGTCACTGAGCTGGTCGGTGAGCAGCGGCGCAGCGGCGACGTGGGCGGCGTCCGTCTTGCAGTCGAGCAGGCGCAGCGGGTTGACGTCGAGGCGGCGCCGGCAGTCCTCGTCGAGCTGGTCACGCAGCGGCGTGTAGTACGCCACCAGCGCGGCGCGATAACGCTGCCTGTCCTCGCTGTCGCCCAGGGAATTGAGCTGGAGGTTGACGCCCTCGATCTTCAGCTCGGTCATGAACCGCCATGCCACCTCAATGACCTCGGCGTCGTAACAGGGGTCGCGGTCGCCGATGACCTCGACGCCCACCTGGTAGAACTGGCGCTGCCGTCCCGCCTGGGGACGGTCATAGCGGAACATCGGCATCGCGTAGTGAACGCGCACGGGGTGCCAACGCTGTTCGAGGTGCGCCCCGAGCACCGCCCTGACCACCGGCGCGGTGCCCTCCGGCCGCAGCGTCACCGAGCGTCCGCCCCGGTCGATGAAGGTGTACATCTCCTTGTCGACGATGTCGGTCGCCTCTCCGACACTGCGCGCGAATAGCTCTGTCGCCTCAAAGATCGGCGTGTCGATGGGCTGGTAGCCGTGCCGTGAAGCCACCGTGGCGTGCGTGTCGATGAGCCACCGCCACGCCGCCGCTTCGTCAGGCAGCAGGTCCTTGGTTCCCCGGGGCGGTGCGATCGGGCTCATGGCCGCCCGAGTGTACCGGCGCCTCTGCAGGCGACGGACCCGATGGGCTCGGTGCTGCCTCACCCCAGCGACCCGCGGCCACAGGAGCCCGGCCAAGGCTGGAGACGAAGAGGGGCGGGCGGCGTCGCGAAGGGAGCATCCGCAGCCGCGCGGAGACCCACTCGGCGCAGCCGAGGGGCTCCGCAGCGATCAGCGAGGACAGCGACCGAAGCGATGCCGCCCGCCCCGGCTTGGTCGCTACACCGCCTCGCGCGCCACCGTGTGGACGTCGCGCACCCCTTCGAGGCGCTCCAGCAGGCGGCTCAGCTGGGTCAGGTTGGCGATCTCGACGATGGTGGAGATCACCGCGGTACGGTCGTCATACACCTGCACATCGGCGCCTGACAGGTTGATCTTCGACTCGGCGATAACCGCGGCGATGTCACGGAGCAGGCCGGTGCGGTCCCACGCCTCGATCTTGATGTTGACCGGGTACACCTGCGAGTTGCCACGCTCCCACTCGACCTCGACGATGCGGTCGGGGTCGGCCGCGTTGCGCACGTTGACGCAGTCGGCCCGGTGGACGGTGACACCCTTGCCTCGCGTGATGTATCCGCGGATGCTGTCGCCGGCGAGCGGCTTGCAGCACTGTGCCAGGGTGGTGAGCATGTCGGTCATGCCATGCACGCGCACGTGGCCGTTGGCCACAGGGCTTGCGCTGATCAGGGGGATGCCGAGGACCATCGTCTCGCTGGCCTGATCAGGTGACTCGCGGTCGCTGTAGCGCAGCACGGCGCCGCGGGCGCTGACGTCGCCGTAGCCGAGGGCGGCGAGGAAGTCGTCGGTCGTCGCGTACTTGAAGTCCTCGGCCAGCTCGAGCAGGCGCTCTTCCCTGAGCGAGCTCAGCGCCTGCTGGCGCAGCCGGCGGAACTCCTTGTCGAGCTGTTCGCGGCCCTTCTGGATGTTCTCCTCGCGGCGCTCCTTCTTGAACCAGCTGCGGATCTTCTCGCGAGCGCTGCTGGTCTTGACGAAGTTGAGCCAGTCTCGGCTGGGCGCGTGGGCTCCCTTGGTGGTCAGCACCTCGACGATGTCGCCGTGCTGAAGGCGGTAGTCGAGCGGCACCATGCGGCTGTTGACCTTGGCGCCGATGCAGTGGTGGCCGACATCGGTGTGCACGCGGTAGGCGAAGTCCACCGGGGTGCTGCCCATCGGCAGCGAGCGCACGTCGCCCTTGGGGGTGAACACGAAGACCTCGTCCTGGAAGATGTCGACCTTGACGGTGTCGACGAACGCCTCGGCGTCGAGCACCTCCTTCTGCCAGTCCATGAGCAGGCGCAGCCAGCCGTAGCGCTCGTCGAAGCGCGTCTGCTGGGCACCCTCCTTGTAGTGCCAATGGGCGGCGATGCCGTACTCGGCGGTGATGTGCATCTCCTGAGTGCGGATCTGCACCTCCATCGGCTCGCCGGTGTGCGAGACCACAGTGGTGTGCAGCGACTGGTAGCCGTTGCCCTTGGGCATGGCGACGTAGTCCTTGAAGCGTCCTGGGATCGGTTTCCACAGTGAGTGCACCGTGCCCAGCGCGCCGTAGCAGTCCTTGATGCTGTCGACGAGGATGCGCAGCGCGATCAGGTCGTAGATCTCATCGAAGTCCTTGTGGGTCCGTTCCATCTTGTCGTGGATGCTGTAGATGTGCTTGGGTCGGCCGGAGATCTCCGCGCTGATGCCGAGGCGCTCGAACTCGCGTTCAAGGATCTCGGTGACGTCCCGGACGAAGGTTCCGCGCTCCGCGGCGGCCTTGCTGACCTTGGCTGCGACCGCGTGGTAGTTGTCGGGGTCGAGCTGCGCGAACGCGAGATCCTCGAGCTCGCCCTTGACCTGCCAGATTCCGAGCCGATGGGCCAGCGGTGCGTAGATGTCGAGCGTCTCGCGCGAGATGCGCTGGCGCCGCTCCTCGTTGTGGGCGCCGACGGTGCGCATGTTGTGCAGCCTGTCGCCGAGCTTGATGAGCACGACCCGGATGTCCTCGGCCATGGCGACGAGCATCTTGCGGATGTTCTCGGCCTGGGCCTGCTCGCGGGTGTGGACGTGGATCTTGCCCAGCTTGGTGACCCCGTCGACAAGCTTGGCCACGTGGGCGCCGAATTCGTCGCGCAGCTGCTCGCGGGTGACCTCGGTGTCCTCGACGGTGTCGTGGAGCAGGGCGGCGACCAGGGTGTCGGCGTCCAGGCCAAGGTCGGCGAGGATCGCGGCCACAGCCAGGGGATGGGTGACGTATGGCTCACCGCTGAGCCGCGATTGCCCCTCATGAGCGTGCTCGGCCAGCGCGTAGGCGCGGCACAACACCTCGCGTTCCTCGTCGCGGAGGTACGCCGTCCTGGAGAGGAGCTCGTCGATCGCCATCGCCCTGACCATGGTACCCGTGAAGTGGCGAATTCGAACTCGCGCGACCACTCCGCCCGCGGGTTGTGTCAGTAGGCGCGGGCGATCAGCGCGACGAGCTCCGCAGGCTGCCCACACACCAGGCACGGCCGTCCGTCGCCGCTGCGGTCAGCGCGGAGGATGCGCACGGTGGCGGCGTGCACCGCCGCCTTGACCCCGGTCTCGCACTCCGGCCGGTCACAGAACGGTGCGCTGGCGAAGACCGGCCGCTCCGCGAAGGCGGCGACCAGCTCGTCGATGGTGGCGACGTCGACGCTGCCCTCGTCGAGCTGGCGCTGCGCCCGCGCCCGAATGGCCAGCTGCGCCTCGTCGAGCATCGCCGTCAGGCGGCCCCCGAGGCCATCGAGCGGCACCAGGCTCTCCTCGGCGTCGACCCGGCGCACCACGGTGACGTTGCCAGCGGCCAGGTCCTTGGCGCCGACGGTGACGCGCAGCGGCACGCCGCGCAGCTCCCAGTGGGCGAACTTCTCGCCGGGACGCATCCCCTCGCGGCGGTCGACGCGGACCCGGACGTCGGGTCCGGCCTCGCGTTCGATCCGCGTGCAGGCGTCCTCGACCTGACGCACAGCGTCATCGTCCCCGCTGCGCGCGATCGGCACCACCACCACCTGGATGGGCGCGACCCGAGGTGGGATGACCAGGCCCGCCTCGTCGCCGTGGGCCATGATGAGTCCGCCGATGATCCTGGTCGACAGACCCCACGAGGTCTGGAATGGATGCTGCAGTGTGTTGCCGCGGTCGCTGTACTGAATGCCGTACGCGGTGGTGAAGTTCTGCGCCAGGTGGTGCGATGTGCCCGACTGCAGGGCCCAGCCGTCCGACATCATCGCCTCGATGCTGAGGGTGTAGCGCGCGCCCGCGAACTTCTCGGATTCCGTCTTGCGGCCCTTGATCACCGGGATCGCCAGCCATTCCTCGGCGAGCTCGCGGTAGCACTCGAGCATGGTGTCCACCTCGGCGGTCGCCTCGGCGTCGGTCTCGTGGAAGGTGTGGCCCTCCTGCCAGAGGAACTCGGCGGTGCGCAGGAACAGCCGCGTGCGCTTCTCCCAGCGGGCGACGTTGACCCACTGGTTGATGAGCACCGGCAGGTCGCGCCAGGAGTGGATCCAGTCGGCGTACATCGAGCAGATGATCGTCTCGCTGGTCGGCCGGATCGCCAGCCGCTCCTCGAGGTGCCGGTTGCCGCCCTCGGTCACCCAGAAGACCTCGGGGGCGAACCCCTCGACGTGCTGAGCCTCCTTGGCCAGGTAGCTCTCGGGGATGAAAAGCGGGAAGTACATGTTCTCGTGGCCGGTGCGCTTGATCATGGCGTCCAGCGCGTCGCGGGTCCGCTCCCAGAGGGCGAAGCCGTACGGACGGATCACCATGCAGCCCTTGACCGGGGTGTAGTCGGCGAGCTCGGCGCGGCGCACCACGTCGACGTACCAGCGGTCGAAATCCTCGCTCTTCGAGGCGATCTGCTTGGGACTGCGCGCTGTGGCCATGGCGGCCGAGTATACGGACGGCTGTACGTGGCGCCGCCGCGGTCGCGCATCCACGCGTGCCCCTGACCGGCCGGCGCTCCTATACTCCGCCGCTCACGGCGGATCGACTGTGGAGCGTTAGGCGGTGGACCTCATCCACTACGTCCAGCAGAACTGGTCGGACCTGGAGGCGCAACTGCTCGATCAGCTGCTGATCGTCGCGGTGGCGATGGCCGCCGCAGGCGTGGTGGGCGTCGCGCTCGGTGTCATGGCGACGCGCTACGACCGGGTGCGCGGGCTCACCCTGGGCATCGCGTCGGTTGCCATCACGCTGCCCAGCTTTGCGCTCTTCACCGCCCTGGCCTACTACCTCGGCCTCGGCGACCTGCCAGTGGAGATCGGCCTGGCCATCTATGCCCTGCTCCCCATCGTGCGCAACACCGTCGTCGGGCTGCGCGGCGTCGACCCCGCAGTCCTCGACGCCGCTATCGGAATGGGCATGTCACCGGCCCAGCGCCTGCGCCGCGTGCAGCTTCCGCTCGCGCTCCCGCTCATCCTCGCCGGCTTTCGCCAGGCCACCGTGATGGTGGTTGCGATCGCCACCGTCGGCGCCACCGTCGGTGCCAACGACCTCGGCCAGCCAATCCTGTCGGGCATCCGCGACTCCAACAGCGCCGAGGTCTTCGCCGGCGTCATCCCGGCGACTCTGCTGGCACTCTTCGCGGACCGCATCCTCGGCTTCGCACAGAACGCGCTTGCGCGCGGGGCCGACGTGGCAGCACCGGCATGATCACGTTCGAGCAGGTCACCCGCCGCTACGGCGACCGGGCGGTCGTCAACGCCCTCGACCTGCAGATCCGCGCCGGCGAGATCGTCATCCTGGTGGGGCCGTCGGGGTGCGGCAAGACGACCACACTGCGGATGATCAACCGCCTCGTCGAGCCCAGCGAGGGGCGCATCCTCATCGACGACGTCGACACCGCGTCGCTGCCGCCCGAACAACTCCGTCGCGGCATCGGCTACGTGATCCAGCAGGTGGGGTTGTTCCCGCACCTGACGGTGGCCGACAACGTGGCCATCGTGCCGCGGTTGCTCGGCTGGGCCACGGCGCGCATCAACACCCGGGTGGAGGAGCTGCTCGACCTCGTCGGACTGCCGGCGGCCGAGTATGCGCACCGGCATCCCTCCGAGCTGAGTGGTGGGCAGCGCCAGCGCGTCGGTGTGGCCAGGGCGCTGGGAGCCGACCCGCCCATCCTGCTGATGGACGAGCCCTTCGGCGCCATCGACCCGGTGGTCAGGTTGCGCCTCCAGCACGAGCTTCTGCGTCTCCAGTCGGTGGTGCGCAAGACCATCGTGTTCGTCACCCACGACATCGACGAGGCGGTGCGGCTGGGCGACCACGTCGCCCTGTTCGCGGATGGCGGTCACCTGGCCCAGTACGACACCCCGGCGGAGCTGCTGCTCCACCCCAAGACCGGGTTCGTCGAGGAGTTCCTCGGCGACAACCTGCTGCTGCGACGCCTGGCGCTGCTGCCGCTGCGCGACGTCAAGCTCAGCCGCAACGGGGCGCGACCGCAGGCCGAGGTGCCGGTCGCCGCCTCACTGCGCGACGCGCTCGATGCGACGCTGCGCTCGACCGACGGACGGGTGGCCGTGGTCGACGGTGAGGGGTGGCTCGGGACGCTCGACGCGGATGCCATCCGCGAGGCCGCGGCGTCGCGGTGATCATGCCGGCTCCGTCGCACACCCGCTTCTCCCTCGCCACCTTCCGCGTTCCTCTCTTTGTTGGCCTCGCGCTGCTCGGGCTGGTCGTGTTCCTCAACACCACGCCGGGCAAGCTGACCGACCCATTCGTGCTCACGCCGAATTTCGTGCTCACACGGTTGGCCCGGCACATCGAGCTGGTGGTGATTTCCTTCCTGGTCTCTGCGGTGGTCGGATGCGCGCTCGGCATCGGTCTCGCCGGGCGCGGGCGAGTGGGCAGGATCATCGCCTTCCTCCCCGCCAACCTTGGCCAGGCCATCCCGTCCGTCGGTGCGCTGGCCATCGCCACCACCATCAGCGGTCTCGGCGTCACCTCCACCGTCGAAGCCCTCAGCGTCTACGGGCTGCTTCCCATCGTGCGCAACACGGTGGCTGCATTGCAGAGCATCGATGAGAGCCTGGTGGATGCCGCACGCGGGATGGGCATGACCCGACTGCAGTCATTGCTGCGTGTGCAGCTCCCGCTCGCATCCCCGGGCATCTTTGCCGGTTTGCGCACCAGCCTCGTGCTGATTGTGGGCACCGCCACGCTGGGCAATTTCGTCGGTGGCGGCGGCCTTGGCGACATCATCGCGGCCGGTACTGGGAGCGAGCATGTCATCATCACCGGCGCCGTGATCGTGGCGGCACTGGCAATTCTCAGTGACTGGGCGTTGAGCCTGGTCGAAACCGCGTTGACACCGAACTCGTAGGCTAGCGGAGGACCAGGCAATGAATCGACGGCACGTACTCGTTGCGGCGTCGATGGTGATCGCGGGGGGGCTTCTTCCCGCGTGTGGCTCGTCGAACAACACCACTCCGAGCAGCGGTGGCGGCAGCACCGGTCCCTGCGCCATCAGCAACACGTCGGCGACGGACGGCGGCGGCGCCAGCCTGAAGATCGGTGCCAAGTCGTTCACCGAGGAGAAGCTGCTCGCCGCGATCACCAAGATCGAGCTGGGCAAGCACAACTTCACCATCGACGACAGCACCCACGCGGCCGACCCGGCGATCGGCCAGGCCATCGCCAGCAACCAGATCCAGCTGCTCTGGCAGTACACCGGGACCGAGCTCGGTGCCCAGTACCTGAACGTTTCGCCGATCCCGACCGACCTCGACCAGGCCTTCAACAAGGTCGCCCAGCTCGATGCCGCCAAGAACCTCTGCTGGACCAGCGAGACCAAGTTCGACGACACCAATGGCATCGGCGTCCGCAGCGCCGACACCTCGAAGTTCGGCACCACACTGTCGAGCTTCACCGCCTACCTGCAGCAGCACACCGACGTGAAGATCTGCATCGCCTCGGAGTTCCGCACCCGCACCGACGGCCTTCCCGGCCTGGCCAGCACCTACGGCTCGGTGTGGGCGACCTACCCCGGACTGACGGATGTCAGCCAGGGCGGGGAGAGTGTCCTCGCCAACAATCAGTGCGACGCCGCCGAGGTGTTCACCACCGACGCCGCGCTCGCGGCGGACAACCTGGTCGCGCTGCAGGACGACAAGACGCTGTTCCCGGCGGACAACGCCGGTCTGATGGTTCGCGCCGACATCCTCTCGGCCCACCCCGCGATCGCCAACCTGATGGCCCCGATCGCTGCCAAGCTCACCACCACGGTGATGGTGGGGCTCAACAAGCAGGTGGACGTCGACGGGATGAGCGTCACCACGGTCGCCACCAACTGGCTCAGCCAGAACGGGTTCTAGTTAACAGGGGCGAGGCAGATCCTCGCCCCTCGCGCGGACGGAGTGAATCCGTCCTCGCACACCCCACTCCTCGGCGCGCCTCGCGCGCCGGTCAGCCTGCGGCGATCGGCAGCGCCTTCAGCGATGAGTCGCCGTTGCCGGCGAGCTCACCGAGGCCGATGGGCAGCGGCTCACCGGCGGCGATCAACCGTGCGTCCTCTTCTGCGATCACCCGCAGCTCACCGATGAGCGTCTCGATGAGCTCCTCCTGCGGGAGGGATGCGATCACCTTGCCGCCACGGTAGAGGATGCCCTTCTGGCGTCCGCCGGCGATGCCGATGTCGGCATGCATGCCCTCCCCGGGGCCATTGACCACGCAGCCCATCACCGACACGTTGATGGTGCGGCGGACGTCGCGCAGCGCCTCCTCGACGCGGGCGACCATGGGGAACATGTCGATCTCCAGGCGACCGCAGGTGGGGCAGGCGATCAGGTTGGGACCGCTGCCCTGCTCGCTGAGGTTCTGGAGGATCTGGCGGCCGACGCGCACCTCGTCCTCGGGCTCACCGACCAGCGACACGCGGATGGTGTCGCCGATCCCCTCGGCAAGGAGGATGCCGATGCCCATGGCGCTCTTGACGCTGCCGGACTCCACCGGACCGGCCTCGGTGAGACCAAGGTGGAGCGGATAGCGGTTGTCGAGAGCCGCGAACTTGCGGTTGACCGCGATGTTGGTGAGCACGTCGCTCGCCTTCAACGACACCTTGATGTTGCGGAAGTCGAGCTCCTCGAGGATGCGGATGTGACCAAGCGCAGCCTCGACCATGCGCTCGGCCGTCTCGTCGATGCTGCCGCCGCGGCCTCGTTCGAGGTCCTTGCGCTGCGGGATGCTGCCGCTGTTGACGCCGATGCGGATCGGCACCTCGCGCGCGCCGGCTTCGCGCGCGATGTCGCGCACCTTGGTCGGGTCGGTGATGTTGCCGGGGTTGAGCCGCAGGCAGGCGATGCCCGCCTCCAGCGCGCGCAGGGCGAGCGGGGCGTCGTAGTGCACGTCCGCGATGACCGGGATCGGAGATCCCTTGACGATGTCACGGAGCGCGACACCCGCCTCCTGGGTGTCGCAGGTGACCCGGATGATGTCGGCGCCGGCCTTGGCGGCACGCTCGATCTGCGCCAGGGTAGCGGACACGTCCTCGGTCTGGGTCTTGGTCATCGTCTGGACCGGGATGGGCGCGGCGCCGCCGATGACCACGCCGCCGACGTTGACGGGCACGGTGCGGCGCCGGGTGATGGTGCTGCTCACAGGGACCTTCCCACGTCTCCGATGGTGACATAGATGACGAACACGACCACGATCGCCAGGCTGATCGCGTAGATCAGGGCCTCGCGACGGGGGTCGAGCCGGCGGCGCCGGATCGCCTCGATGACGATCAGCATGAACTTGCCACCATCGAGGAACGGGATCGGCAGGACATTGACCAGGCCGAGGTTCATGCTGATGAACGCGATCCAGTAGAGGAGGTTCTTGGTGCCGCGGTGCGCCTGGGTCACGGTCTGGGTGGCGATGCCGACGGGACCGGAGAGGCCCTGCGGTCCGGTGACACCGCCCAATTTGGGATTGGTGACCAGGTCGTAGAGGCCGACCGCGGTGTCGTGGACGAAGAGGGGGATCGCGCCGAAGCCGTCGGCGAGTGACTGCACCACCGGCTCACCCTGGAAATCGGGTTGTACGCCCAGGCGCCAGGCCGCCTGCAGAGCGTTGGTGGCACCGTCGCCGGCAGTGACTCCGGACACGACGACGCCCCGCAGCGTCACCCCGGCGGTGCCGTCCGGGGTGATGACGAACCCGTCGAGTCGCACTGTGGGGTCGCCCAGCAGCTGGCCCGGGTCCCCGGCACCGACAGGCTGGCCGTTGACGGCGGTGACTGCGAACATCCCGGGTGGCAGCGCCGGGGATGCGGTGGCTGCCGCGCTCGGCGAGGGCGTCGCGGTCGACCCGGGCGATGCTCCCGGCGCGGCTGAGACCGGGTTCGGGTAGCCGTTGACGATCACCAGCGACGGCTCGATCGTGGCAGTGTGGATGGCGCCGGTGGCGTCGGTGACGACAACGCGCATCGGCCGGCCCTGGCTGGCCGCCGTGGCGGCGTGGAGGTCGGCGGCGACATCAGCGGCAGTGTCGTGGCGGATCGGCCTGCCATCGACGCTGACAATGCTGTCGCCATCGTGAAGGCCGGCCCGCTGCGCCGCTTCGCCGGAGAGGAGGTGTGAGCCCGTGGGCGTGGCGAAGTACACGGTGAAGAGCAGGCCCGCCAGCACCATGTTGGCGACGATGCCGGCCAGGATCACCATCATGCGCTTGGGGATGGAGGCGCGGTAGAAGTTGCGCTCGCCGGCGTCGGCCTCAC
>JANWHI010000026.1 GCA_025450495.1 Candidatus Dormiibacter sp.
CAGCTTCAGGGATTTCAGCTCGACGCATCGCGGTCCGGGCACGTAGCGAACATGCAGCGTGGCGAAGTCGGGGAACCCGCTGCGCGGGCAGAGGCAGGTGAACTCCGGCAGCGTGAACTGGATGGTGTAGTCGCGCTCGGGCGAGCGGTTGTCGAAGCTCTCGAGCAGCGTGCGCGGTTGCTGCTCCGCGTTCATGCGGCCGCGCTCACCGGCAACCCGCTGGCACGGCCCGGGGTCACCACGTACCAGCGCCGCACCGGCGACAGCAGCAGCACGGCCAGAAGCGTCATCCACGCCTTGCCCACCACCTGGCCGCCGAGCAGTGACAGCGAACCGAACGCCAGGCTGAGGAACACCACCGAGTCGACCACGCAACCGACCAGGTTGGCTGGGACCAGGGCCACCAGCCAGCCGCGCTGCAGCAGCGGCGTGTACACCAGGAAATCGGCGAGCTCGGAGGAGAAGAACGCGAGCCCGCTGGCCAGCGCCAGCGATGGCGACACCGCCGCGGATACGGCGGCGCCTGCGACGATCGCGCTCACCGACACCAGGCGCCCGAGGATGTTCTGCACCAGGTCACGCAGCGTGAACGCGAGGCCCACGAAGTACACCGCCGCCGGAGCGCGCAAGCCGAAGCCCACCGGCACCAGCCCATAGCGTTGCACTGCCCAGTTGGCCGCGAAGATCACGGCGATGTAGCCGCCCAGCGCAACCAGGCCGGCTGCGGTGCGGAGGGATATGGAGCGCATGGTAGGAAGCGTACCCGGCGTGCGAGGCACGCCGAGCGTGGACCTGGATCAGGCGCCGGCCGCGACTGCGTCGCTGTGCTGTGGCGTGTCGATGAGGATCTCGCCGTCCGGCGCCCGGACACGCGCCGTTTCGCCGTCACGCAACCGCCCGTCGAGGATGGCCATCGCCAGCGGGTCCTGCAGCCGCCGCTGGATCACTCGCTTGAGCGGTCGCGCCCCGTAGGTGGGGTCGTAGCCCTCGGCGGCGAGGAGGTCGAGCGCGGTCTCGTCGATCTCGAGTGTCAGCGAGCGTTCGGCCAGCCGCTCCCGCAGGTGGCGCAACTGGATCTCGACGATCTCCCGGAGCTGCTCGCGCGACAGTCGCGAGAACACGATGATGTCGTCGATGCGGTTGAGGAACTCGGGGCGAAAGTGATCGCGCAACTCGGCGAGAACGCGAGCACGAACGCGCTCGGCCTCGTCGGCGGGCGCTGCCGGCGCCATCTCCGCAATGATGTGCGAGCCGATGTTGCTGGTCATGATCACCACGGTGTTGCGGAAGTCCACGGTGCGCCCCTGGCCGTCGGTGAGACGGCCGTCGTCGAGCACCTGCAGCAGGATGTTGAACACGTCCTGGTGCGCCTTCTCGATCTCGTCGAAGAGCAGCACGGAGTAGGGCCGGCGGCGCACCGCCTCGGTGAGCTGGCCGCCCTCGTCGTAGCCGACGTAACCGGGCGGCGCGCCGACCAGGCGCGAGACGGCGTGGCGCTCCATGTACTCGGACATGTCGATGCGCACCATCGCCTGCTCGCTGTCGAAGAGCAGCTCGGCCAGCGCTCGCGCCAGCTCCGTCTTGCCCACACCGGTGGGGCCGAGGAAGATGAATGAGCCGGTGGGGCGGTTGGGATCACTGAGCCCGGCGCGGCCGCGGCGCACCGCCGCGGCGACGGCGCTGATGGCGTCGTCCTGGCCGATCACCCGTTCGTGCAGACGCTGCTCGAGCTGGAGCAGCTTCTGCGTCTCACCCTCGAGCATGCGGCTCACCGGGATGCCGGTCCATCGTGCCACCACCTCGGCGATGTCGTCCTCATCCACCTCCTCCTTGAGCAGCGGACGGGCTCCCTGGAGCTCGGCGAGTCGCTGCTGCTCGGCGGCGACCGCGCGCTCAAGCTCCGTCAATGTTCCGTAGCGAAGCTCGGCGGCGCGGCCGAAGTCGGCGGCCAGCTCGGCCCGCTCGGCGTCGTGGCGGACCTCCTCGATCCGCTTCTTGATGTCCCGAATCGCCTCGATGGCGCCCTTCTCCTGCTGCCAGCGCTCGCGCACCTCCTTGGCGCGCTCCTGGAGGTTGGCGAGCTCGCGCTCGAGGCTGTCGAGCCGTTCGCGCGAGGCCGCGTCGGTCTCCTTGCGCAGGGCCTCGCGCTCGATCTCCAGCTGGCGCACCTCGCGCTCGACGGCGTCGAGCTCGGTTGGCATCGAGTCGATCTCGATGCGCAGCTTGCTGGCCGCCTCGTCGATGAGGTCGATCGCCTTGTCGGGCAGGAAGCGATCGGCGATGTATCGGTCCGACAGCATCGCGGCGGCGACGATCGCCGAGTCCTTGATGCGCACGCCGTGGTGCACCTCGTAGCGTTCCTTGAGACCGCGCAGGATGCTGATGGTGTCGTCGACGCTCGGCTGGTCGACGATGATCGGCTGGAAGCGCCGCTCCAACGCGGCGTCCTTCTCGATGTGCTTGCGGTACTCGTCGAGCGTGGTCGCGCCGATGCAGCGCAGCTCGCCGCGCGCCAGGGCCGGTTTGAGCATGTTGCCCGCGTCCATCGCGCCCTCAGCCGCACCGGCGCCGACCAGGGTGTGCAGCTCATCGATGAAGAGGATGACCCTGCCGTCTGAGCCGGTCACCTCGTTGAGCAGCGCCTTGAGCCGATCCTCGAACTCGCCGCGGTATTTGGCCCCGGCGACCATGGCGCCGAGGTCAAGGGCCACCACCTGGCGGTCGCGCAGTCCCTCGGGCACGTCGCCCGCGGCGATGCGCTGCGCCAGCCCCTCCGCGATCGCGGTCTTGCCCACGCCGGGCTCGCCGATCAGCACCGGGTTGTTCTTGGTGCGCCGGCTGAGAACCTGGATGACCCGCCGGATCTCCTGGTCGCGGCCGATGACCGGGTCGAGCTTGCCGCGGCGCGCGGCGTCGGTGAGGTCGTTGCCGTACTTGACCAGCGCGTCGTACTTGGCCTCGGGGTTGGCGTCGGTGACGCGCTGCGACCCCCGGACGGCCTCGAGCGTCGCATAGATGCGGTCGGCGGTCACCCCGGCCTCGGCCAGCAACCCCCCGGCGCCGTCGCCTCTGCCCCGGACCAGGGCGAGCAGCAGGTGCTCTGTCGAGACGTATTCGTCCTTGAGCCGCGACATCTCGTCGAACGCCGCCATCAGCACCTCGCGGAGCGCGTTGCCCACCGACGGCTCACCACCGCCGTACTGCTTGGGGCGGGCCTCGAGCTGAGCTTCGAGACGGGCCGCGAGCGGCTGCGGCGGCACCTCGAGACGCTGTAGCAGGGAGGGGACGAGCCCGCCCTCCTGGCGAAGCAGCGCCAGCAGGAGGTGCTCGGGTTCGACGGCAGCGTGTTGCAACTGCTGGGCAGCCTGCTGGGCCGCCTGCAGGGCTTCCTGGGATCGCTCGGTGAATCTATCGAGGCGCATGGCACCGTGGTACCGCACTCGGACACGCGCGTAAACCCGGAATGTTCGTTCGCCTCGATGCTCGCGTACCATGCGGCCAGTCGCGATGCCGTCCGCACCCCGAACTCTCCGCACCCTCGCCGTCATCGCCGTGCTGGCGCTGATGGGTGTGGCCCTCGCCTTTGGTCGCGGCACATCCCCTGTCGCCACGGTCGTCCAGGCCCGCACGCTGAATGCCCTGGCGGTGCCCGACCTGGCTCGGCCGCCGTGGTTCGCCATGCGCGTCGTCGATGACAGTGTCAGCTTCCACGTGGCGGGGTCGCCGATCAGGCCGCCCGCCATCCCCGCCGCCGGCGGGATCCTCGTCGACATCGACAGCGGCGCCATCCTCTGGCAGCACGATGCCCACGCCCAGCTTCCCCCGGCGAGCACGACCAAGATCCTCACCGCGCTTGTGGCCCTGGCGAACTTCAGCGCCGACCAGGACGTGACCATCACCCCGGCATCCCTGCACCAGGCGTGGGACGAGACCCGGATGGGCCTCGGCGTGGGACAGCGCTACACCGTCGAGGAGCTGCTCACCGGCATGCTGCTGGTCAGCGGCAACGACGCCGCCACGGCGATCGCGCAGGACACCGTCGGCCTCGAGCGCTTCGTCGCTGCGATGAATGCGCAGGCGGCCGCGCTCGGCCTGCACGACTCCCACTTCACCAGCCCGGTCGGGCTGCAGGACGCGCAGCACCACACCTCGGCCTACGACCTCGCCGCCATCAGCGTCGCGACCATCCGGCACTTCCCGCTGTTCGGGAAGATCGTGGCCATGCACGACGCCACCCTTGCTGCGACGGCCGATCATCCGGGGTTCCAGCTGTCCTCGATCAACCGGCTGCTCGCCATGTATCCCTACGCGGTCGGCATCAAGCCGGGGTGGACAGGGGACGCGGGCAATTGCCTGGTGGGGATGGCGGTTCGCGGCGGGCACCGGCTCATCTCCGTGCTCCTCAACGCACCGTACGACTTCCGGCAATCGCGCACGCTGCTCGACTGGGGGTTCGGGCAGGAGGGATTACCCACAACCCTGCCCACCCCGGCGCCATCTGCGACCGCACATGGCTGACCAAGCGACCAGTAACACGGTGTCGAGCACCCGGCTCACCGTGCTCGGCAGCGGCGACGCGTTCAGCGGCTGCGGTTGCAACGCCTCGTACCTGGTCGACGACCGCATCCTGGTCGACTGCGGCGCGCCGGTGCAGACGCTGCTGCCCCGGGCCGGCGCCTCGGTGGCGTCGCTGGACCTGGTGCTGCTCACCCATTTCCACGCTGACCACACCTTCATGCTGCCGATGCTGCTGGGCGCCCGCGCCTTCATCGGCGAGCTGCGATCCGGGCTCTGCGTGGCCGGCCCGCCGGGGACGCGCGAGTACGTTCAGCGCCTGCTCACCACCGGCTACGGACGCCACCTGATGGACATGATCGAGGGACGGATAAGCCCGCGATGGGCGGTGCTCCAGGACGGCGCCAGCGTCGAGCTCGCCGGCTACACCGTCAGCGCCAGCGCGGTCGTGCACAGCACCGGGCCCTCGCTGTCGTACACGGTGCGTCGCGGCAGCGGGCCGGTCATCGGCTTCAGCGGCGACACCACGCTGTGCCCCGGGCTGCGCCGCACCATCGCGGCCGCCGATGTGATGGTCTGCGAATGCACCGGCTGGGACGAGCCCATCGAGGGTGGCCACCTCTGGCGCGGCGAGCTCGAGGAGCTCATCGCTGCCTACCCTGACACGCGCTTCGTGCTGAGCCACCTGCGCACCCGCGGCCCGGTGCCGGGGGCGATCATCGCCCACGATCTTCTCGGGCTCGACGTCAGTGCCCTGACCTCCCAGCCTCCCAGCCAGATCAGGGGGTAGCCCTACGGCGGCGCAGAACGCGCCAGCCGAGGGAAGGCAATACGCTGGCCAGTCTTCGCCAGGCCGTGTCGATTCGTGTCTTGTCCTCACCGGCCGGGCGATCCCGTCCGTAGAGGGCTCGGTCGCTCAGGGCGGCGATATCAGCGAGGGCGGCTGCCGGCGCCGTTCGCCGTTTTGACGGCGCTCGCGGCAGGGCCGAACTGAGGAGGCTCGCGTATTCCTCGAATGTAAGGGCGCCATCACGCGGGACACCGGCGAGCGCGCCGACCAGGCCGATGCGGCGCCAGATGCCTCGAATCGTGCGGGGGCGCAGGAACCAGGCTGCGAAGAGGGCCAGCGGGACGAGCACCGCCGTCGCGCCGATGGCGCCGCGAGTCACAAGGGTGGCCGGGCCGCCGCCGCCGGGGAGGCTGGTGGTCGGTCCCGGGTGATTGCGCTGGTTCGGGTTGGCGGTCGGCGCCGCCGAGGCGCTGCCGCGCGGGCCGGGCGGCGGGGTGGCGGCGCCGTTACGGCCAAAGGGCCTGTAGTCGCCGGTGATTGACGGCGGCGTGGGCTCGAAGGGGATCCACCCGTAGCTGGGGAAGTACGCCTCGACCCAGGTGTGCGCGTCGTTGCTGGTCACCTGCCAGATCGACTCGGCATCGACGCCGTGAGCCGCGG
>JANWHI010000027.1 GCA_025450495.1 Candidatus Dormiibacter sp.
CAGCCCATGTTGATGGTGAGGTGTCCCTGCGGATCGAGGTCGACGGCGAGGACGCGCGGACCCTTCTCGGCGAGCGCAGCGGCCAGGTTGACCGCGGTCGTCGTCTTGCCGACGCCGCCTTTCTGGTTCGCGATCGAGATGACGCGAGTCACAGGGATTGGAACAAACGAGAGCGCCGCACTGAGCCGGTATCATAGCGAACCCGTCTGGGGATCTTTGGGGGTGACTGTTGGCGGATACAGAGCACGTCAAGCCACGCGGGTTGTACGTGGAAGAGTCGATTGCGGCGGCGCTGGAGAGTCGGTGGGCAGACGCTGTCGCCATCAACGAGGCGCTCATCGAGCGTCACGGCGCCGACGAGGAGGCGTACAACCGGCTTGGCAAGGCGAAGAGCGAGCTGGGCAACCTCAAGGAGGCCCTGGCGGCGTACCAGTCGTCGCTCGACCTCAACATGCTCAACCTGATCGCCCAGAAGCAGGTGCGCCGGATCGGTGCGCTCCTCGATGCGCGCGCCCGTCCCACCGCCGCAGCCGGGGTGATCGACGTCGATCTCTTCACCGAGGAGCCGGGCAAGAGCGGGCGGACCGTGCTGGGCCGGCCGTCCAGCGGCGCGGTGGTCGGAGCCGCGGTGACGCCCGGCGACACCGTCGACCTGATCGCCGCGGGTACGCAACTGCTCGCCGAGACCTCTCGTGGCGTCGCCCTCGGCGCCGTCGAGCCCAAGCTCAGCGGGCGTCTGCGCCCCCTCATCGAGAGCGGCAACCGCTACTCGGCTGCCGTGTCGCGCATCGAGGACGACAAGATCGAGCTGATCGTCAGGGAGATCTTCCAGGCGCCTGAGAACTCGCGCAAATCCTCTTTTCCGATCTCGCGAAACGCCCGTCGCGACGAATTCCGGCCCTACGCCAAGGAGTCGCTGCTGTCCGAGCGCGGCGTCGACGACGAGGGCTTCGGCGACGCCGACGACGACTTGGTCACCGACTCCCGTGCTTCAGTCTCGGACGGCGACGAGCTGTCCGGGATGCAGGAGCTCGACGACGAGTTCGAGCCGGCGGTCGCAGCGGGCGCCCCCGACGACGACGCCGACAGCGACGACGACGAGAGCCGGCCCGAGGACCAGTACTAGTGGACGGTCAACACGGTCACGCCGGCAGTGACCTGGCGCGCGCAGCCGCCCTGTCGCCGACGGACAGAAGGCGCAGCGGAACCACCCCCCCGATTGACTTCTGGCCGCGCAGCATCTCGACGATCTGAGCCCCGGCCACCGCGCTCGAGAAGAGGAAGCCCTGCGCCAGGGTGCAACCCAGGGCGAGCAGGCTGGTGCGCTGTGCTTCGCGCTCCACACCCTCGGCGATCATGTGCAGGCCGAGCGTCTCGCCGAGCCCGAAGATCGCCGCCGTGAACGCGCGCCGGCGCCCGTCGCCGTCGAGGTCGTCGATGAACGCGCGGTCCACCTTGAGGATGTCGAAGGGCATGTCCTGGAGGATGGCCAGCGACGAGTAGCCGGTGCCGAAGTCGTCGATGGCCAGGCCGACCCCGAGTGCCTTGAGCTCGCGCATCCGCTCCCTGGCCACGTCCCCGTGCTCGCCGACGAAGCTCTCGGTCATCTCGATGACCAGGCGACGTGGCGCCACTCCAGTCTCGACGAGCACGTCACGGACGGCGTCGATGACGTGGTCGGTCCGGAGCTGCCGCTGCGAGACGTTGACGTGCAGCTGAAAGTCGTCGTGCAGCGGCAGGGTGCTCTCCCAACCCTGCAGCTGGGCGCATGCCTCGCGCAGCACGAACGCGCCGAGGTCGGCGATCAGCCCGGTCTCCTCCGCGATGCCGATGAACTCACCGGGCAGGACCCAGCCACGTTCGGGGTGCTCCCACCGCACCAACGCCTCGACACCTCGAACCTCAGCGCTGCGCAGATCGACGATCGGTTGATAGTGGACGCGAAGATCGCCGTTGCTGAGCGCGCGCTCGAGATCCGTTCGCACCTGCAGCCGGCGTCCGCTGCCCTCGAGCATGCCGGTGTCGTAGACCTCGTAGCCTCCCTTGCCCTGCAGCTTGGCCCTGTACATGGCTGCGTCGGCGCGGCGGAGCAACTCCTCAGCGCCGATCGCCGAGGCGGTGGCGAGGGCCACGCCGATGCTGGCGTGGACCGCCACCTCCTGGCGTTCGACCACGAAGTGTGGTCGCAGAGTTGCCACCACCCGCTCGGCGACGGCGGCGATGTCGTCGGGGTTGACCGCGTCCTCGAGGAGGATGGCGAACTCGTCGCCGCCGAAGCGCGCCGCGGTGTCAGCAACACGAAGCACGGAACGAAGGCGCTCGGCCACGCTGCGGAGCAGGTCGTCGCCGGCGCCGTGGCCAAAGGAGTCGTTGACCATCTTGAAGTCGTCGAGGTCGACGAACAGAACGGCGATCAGACCGCGCTTCTCATCGCGACGGCTGAGCGCATGGCTGAGCCGATCGGTGAAAAGCAGGCGGTTGGCCAGGTTGGTGAGGGGATCATGGAATGCTTGGTAGGTCAGCGTATTGTCGAGGCGCATGTTCTGCACGGCGACGCTGGTCTGCGCACCGAATGTCTCGAACAGCGTGATGTCGTCGGCGGAGAAGGTGCCGACGTCACTCAGCCGATTGCCTACGGTGAGCACCCCCAGCAATGCTCCGTCACCCCACAGCGAGGTGAGCATCGCCTCTCTGAGGTCCTGACGCTTCAGCCATTCGCGAACATTGCCGGTGGAATCCGCCCAGCTGATACCACGAGCCCGGGTCTCAGAGCCGATAGCCATCATCAGCCCCTCGAGGAAAGCACGGTCCACCTCCTGGTCGCTCTTGCGAACCTGACCGTGCCGCCAGGTCGTCGTTGATGCGCGCCCGGTCCCCGTGGCGATCGGGAGGAGCACCACCTCTGCCAGCTCGCCGCGGAACACCTGAGAGATCTGCGCGAGGAGCTCCGGCACCGCCGCGTCGGCCACCGCACTGCGCTGGAGCAGATCGCTGCATTCGTAGAGATGCTGGATGCGCTGACGCTTCTGGTGCTCCGAGGTGTAGAGGAAGAACGCAGCGGCGACGCCGAGCAATGGCATGCCGAGCAGCCACAGCTCGGCGAGGTTGCGCGAGATCGCCGCGGCCGCCTGGATTGCGAGGCAGGCGTTGACAAGCGCGGCTCCGACCGAGAAGAGATACCCGCGCAGCAACTGCCTGCGACCCATGCTTCCCTCGGCCAGTGACATGAGCAGCGCGGTCAGCGAGAAACCGAGCATGGCGATGATCCCGACGACGGCCAGCATCACCGCCCAGGAATGGAGCGCGGTGACAATGCGCAGCGGCTCGAGGACCGAGATCAGCCACATCGCCACCTCAGCTTCGAATGCGTACAGGGAAAGGTTGAACGCCGCCTTGGCCGGCGGCTGTCTGCGGATCAGCGACAGCGCCACCAGTGCCCCGGAGAAGCGGCTCGACACCAGCGTCTGCGGGCTGGCGAAGTACAGGCCGAGCACGAGCGGAATCTCGCTCAGCGAGAACGAATGCGCATTGCGTCGGAAGTGGACGTGCACGCGCCTGGCCTCGGCGATGCAGAACATGGCGGCGAACACCACCCATGGGATCGCGATTGCGGGCTGCGACAGCGCAAGCCGGCTGACCACCGAAACATAGAGCAGGGCGGCCGCGCCGGCGAGGAGTGCGCTCATCGCCCACACGCGGCGCACCGCCATCTGGGATGCGGCAAACGAGTGCTGCGCACTTCGCGCCGCAGCCTCCCTTCGCCGCCGCGCCGCGATCAGGCGGACGGACATCGTCTCAGTGGAGGGGCCGCAATCAACCGCGCTTCCACGTGACCGACCTCTGTCGTCGATTCAACTGGCCCGGGTCGCTCACCCAGAGACCTCATGGAGGCCCGCCAGAAAGTATCGAACCGGGCACACGGGCCAGAGGAGGCGAACGCGACACACCCTGTAAAGAATTGTCGTCAAGGATGCGAATGCCGGGGCTGTAAGTGATCGCCGTCACAGCGTCGCGACACTGGCGACCAGTCCCAGGAAGGAGAGGTCGCGGTCACCCGCCACTACACTCGGCGCCATGCCAAGCCCAAACACCTCGGAGCTCAGCGCGCGCGCAACCGGGACCACCCATGCCCCGGTGCCGGGTGCGGCTCGGCGTCTTCGGCTGCCGCTGTACGCGCGAAGCCAGCAGCGGATGGCCGCCAGATGGGGATTCGACCTCAACGCCGTAGACGCGCGCGAGCGGGCTGAGACTCTGCTCGTCGAGTCGCCGGCGGACGTCGACCGGATGGTGCTCGCGGCGTCGGTGCGTTCGAGCCGTGGCGACGACGCGGGTGCGCTCGATGCGGCACAGACCGCGGTGCGGACCGATGCGGGCTCGGCCAGCGCCCACAGCACTTTGGCAGCGCTCCTGGCACGGAGCGGCGCCAGCGCCGCCGCCGCTGGCCATGCCGAGGCGGCCGCCGACATCGATCCCGAGGATCCCTCGGCGTTCTACAACCTCGGCCTGATCAGGTGGACGCTGGGCGACCGCCGGGCCGCCCGGGTCGCCTTCGACCGCGCCGCGGGCCTTCTCGGCATCGCCACCGCGCCGTGGTGGCGGCGGCGGCCGGGGTGAGCGTCGGGTTCGAGCGCCGCGACGGCTACCTGCCGATCGCAGCCTATGGCCTGGTGGGTGACTGCCGCAGCGCTGCCCTGGTGGGTGCGGACGGCAGCGTGGACTGGTTGTGCCTACCGCGTTTCGACAACCCCTCGATCTTCGGCCGGATCGTCGACGCACGTCGCGGTGGTCATTGGCAGATCTGCCCGGTCGACGAGTACCGCGTCGTGCAGCGCTACCGCGACCGCAGCAACATCCTCGAAACAGTGTTCGCCACCGCCGGCGGCACGGCCGTGGTCACCGATTTCATGCCCATCGACGAGGACACTGCCACCGAGCACGCCCGACTGCACCGCGACCCCCGGCTGGTCCGCATCGTCGAATGCATGACGGGCTCGATCACTCTTCGCCATCAGTTCAAGCCCGCACCCGGGTACGGCATGGAGACCAGTCACTTCGTCGCCGACGGATGGCAGTTGCACGGCGACACAGCTGTGCTCCACCTCTGCCTCCAGTCGAGCGTGGCGCTGACAGCCGCCACCGTGCGGTGGCGCATGAAGGCCGGTGAGGTCATCGGGCTGGCGCTGCGCAGCGACCACCGCGGCCGGTGCGAGAGCGCCCAGAAGCCGTGGGACGTGGAGCACGCTCGTGCGCTGGCGCGGTCCACCCAGGAGTTCTGGTGGCGATGGCTCGACAGCTGCACGTATCGCGGACCGTACCGGTACCCGGTGGTGCGCTCGGCGCTGTGCCTCAAGTTGATGACCTACGCACCCACGGGCGCCATGGTCGCGGCACCGACCACCAGCCTGCCCGAACAGCTTGGCGGATCGCGCAACTGGGACTACCGGTTCACGTGGCTACGCGATGCCTCCTTCACGCTGTATGCCTTCTTCCAGGTGGGCATGATCGACGAGGCCAACGCGTTCTTTGCGTGGCTCGTGCGCATCGGCCTGGGCCGCGGCGGCCGCGACGTGGCCAACCTCTATACGCTGGACGGCGATGATTGCGCTGACGAGACGGAGCTGACCCACCTCAGCGGTTATCGCGACTCGCGGCCGGTGCGCATCGGCAACGGCGCGATCCACCAGCTGCAGCTCGACATCTACGGCGAGCTGCTCGACAGCGCCTACCTGTACGCGCGCTTCGGCGGCAGGATCAGCCGCACGCTCTGGCATGAGCTGCACGCGGTGGTGGATCTCGCGATCGACCGATGGCAACTCCCCGACGCCTCCATCTGGGAAGCGCGAGGGTCGAACCGGCACTACACCTACAGCAAGATGATGTGCTGGGTTGCAGTCGATCG
Source organism: Candidatus Dormiibacter sp. (assembly GCA_025450495.1). Next base: position 5,900 of record JANWHI010000027.1, read on the forward strand.
CGGCCTGCGCATCGCCGACCGGTTCGGGCTGCCGCACAACTCTTCGCGGTGGCGAGCGGCGCGTCGCGATATCCATCGCGCGGTCACCTCGCGAGGCTACTCGCAGCGCTTGGGCAGCTTCACCCAGGCACTGGACGGCGAGCAGCTCGACGCGGCCATGCTCCGCGTCACCCAGGTGCGCTTCCTGCGCACCGCCGACCCACGGCAGCTCAGCACCATCCAGGCGGTCGCCGATGAGCTAGGCAAGGGCGTTCTCGTGCATCGCTATGAGGTCGGCCAGACCGATGACGGACTGCCCGGCGACGAGGGCGCCTTTCTGATGTGCTCGTTCTGGCTCGCCGACGCGCTCGCCCACGTCGGCCGCATCGAGGAGGCGCAGCGCTGGTTCGAGAAGCTGCTCGCCTTCGCCTCTCCGCTGGGTCTGTACTCGGAGGAGACTGACACCCGCACCGGCGCGCTGCTTGGCAACTTCCCCCAGGCCTTCACCCACCTGGCCCTGATCGGCGCCGCGGTCAACATCGAGCGCGCCCAGCACGGCAGGCTTGGCGTCCGGGGGCGCCGCCGCCCTCGACGGACCCCTGCCCGGACCGCAGCGCGGAGGAAGGCGGCGGGCTGAGCCGCGAGGCGTCTCTGCATAAATATGCAGCCTGCGGCTACACTTGGTCTGGTGTCGGCCAACCGTCCCGTGCGAGCTGCCGTCGCCGGAGCCACCGGCTACATCGGCATGCAATGTGTGGAGCTGCTCGCCGCTCATCCCGGCGTCGAGCTGGTGTCCGTGCTTGGCCGCAGCTGGACCGGGCGGCGTTTCGGTGAGGCCGTCCCGGGCAGCGCTGTCGACCTGCTGATCGGCGAGGGCCTCGATGTCGATGGCGTCGACGTCGTCTTCGCGGCCCTGCCCCATACCGTCGCCGCCGGGCAGGCGCGGCGCTGGCTCGACGCCGGCGCCGTGGTTGTCGACATGAGCGCCGACTTCCGGCTCGTGGACGCAGCAGAGTACGAGCGGTGGTACGGCGTCGCCCATCCAGCACCCCAGCTCTGCGCGCAGGCGGCGTACGGCCTGGTGGAGATGGAACGCGACTGCGTGCGCGGGGCCAACCTGATCGCCGCGCCGGGGTGCTACCCGACGGCGGCGTTGCTCGGCATCCTGCCGGCGTTGCGCGCCGGCACAGTGCGACCACGGGTCATCGTGGACGCCAAGAGCGGCGTCAGCGGCGCGGGCCGTTCCCCATCGCCGACGCTGCAGTTCGCTGAGGCCAACGAGTCGGCGCGCGCGTACGGCGTCGACGGGCATCGGCATTCGGGCGAGATGCTGTCACGGATGCGCCACGCCACCGATGGGGACCTGGCCCTCACCTTCGTGCCCCACCTGGTGCCGATGACGCGCGGCATCCTGGCCACCATCTACCTCGAACCGCAACCGGGTGTCCGGCCCGCCGACATCGCCGCCCTCTATCGCGAGCTCGCCGCCGCCGAGACGTTCGTGCGCTACGAGGAATCCCCGCCGGCGACCAAGAGCGTGGTGGGAACCAACGTCGCCGCGATCAACTGCACCGCCCAGGGCGACACGCTGGTGGTCACCGTGGTCATCGACAACCTTGTCAAGGGCGGTGCTGGCCAGGCGGTCCAGGCCATGAACCTGCGCTTCGGCAAGCCCGAATCGGACGGCCTGCGGGTGAGCTCGACGTGGCCGTGAGCACCCTGACCACCGTGCGAACCGGCGTCTGCGCACCGCTGGGTTTTCGCGCCGGAGTGGCCGCCGCCGGGATACGCGGCGACGATGACGTCGATCGCCTCGACGTCGCCGTGCTGGTCAGTGATCGTCCCTGTGTAGCCGCGGGTGTATTCACCCGCAACCTTGTCAAGGCGGCACCGGTGGTGATCAGCCAGCTCACCCTGCGGCGGCATGGTGTGATCAGGGCGGTGGTCACCAACAGCGGCAACGCCAACGCGTGCACGGGGCCGCAGGGCTTTCGCGACGCGCTGCGCACGGCGACGGCCGCCGCCGATTGCTGCGACGCCGACCCGTCCGAGGTGTTGGTGTGCAGCACGGGCGTGATCGGACGCCGCCTGCCGATGATCCGTGTGCTCGATGGGGTGCGAGCCGCCAGCCTGTCGCTGGCGGCTGACGGTGGTGAGCTGGCGGCGCGGGCGATCATGACCACCGACACCGTGGTCAAGACCGCCGTCGCATTCGTGACCCTTGGCGGCCGGATGTGCACGGTGGGCGGCATGGCCAAGGGCGCGGGCATGATCCACCCCGACATGGCCACGCTGCTCGCCTTCATCACCACCGATGCAGCGGTGGAGCGGGCGGCGTTGCAAGACCTGCTGGCAGACGTCTGCATGAGGACCTTCAACTGCCTGAGCATCGATGGCGACACCTCGACCAACGACACGCTGCTCCTGCTCGCCAACGGAGCGTCGGGCGCACCGGTCGTGGAGGCGGCGACACCTGAGCACGCAGCTCTGCTCGACGCGGTGGAGGAGGTGTGCACATCGCTGGTCGAACAGCTTGCCGCGGACGCCGAAGGAGCCACCAAGTCGATCTGTGTGGCGGTGCACGGAGCCGCCGACGACGCCCAGGCCCGCGCCGCGGCTCGCACGGTGGTGCTGAGCCCGCTGGTCAAGTCAGCAGTGCACGGCGCCGATCCCAACTGGGGCCGTATCGTGGCCGCGCTGGGGCGCAGCGGAGCCAGCTTTTCGTTGGACCGCTGCCACGTTGCCATCGGTGGCGTCGAGGTCTTCGCTGCCGGCCAACCGGTCCCCGTCGACCTCGATGCAATCCGCCTGGCGTTCTCGCAGGCGCGCATCGACATCGGCGTCGAGCTCGGCGGCGGCGAGGGGCGGGGGCGTGCCTGGGGATGTGACCTGTCGCCGGAGTACGTTCAGATCAACGCCGACTACACGACATGAGGGCCTTCCCGTGACCATCGAGACCATCGAGGAGCGAGTTCGCCGCGCCCAGACGCTGATTGAGGCACTGCCATACATCCGCCGTTTCAGTGGCCATACGTTGGTCATCAAGCTGGGTGGTGCGGCCGCCGCGGCGGTGGACCTTGACACCGTGCTCCAGGACGTCGTGCTCCTGCGCTTTGTGGGCATGCGTCCGGTGCTGGTGCACGGCGGCGGCCCGGAGATCACCGCGTGGCAGGAGCGCATGGGCATGACACCGCGCTTCGTTGACGGTCTCCGCGTTACCGACGCCGCGACCATGGAGGTGGTGAAGATGGTGCTCACCGGCAAGGTGGGCCCCGACCTGGTGGCCAGGATCCACCGCCTCGGCGGCAACGCCATCGGCCTCTCCGGGGAGGACGGCCCCACGCTGCTGGTCCGGCCCGCCCGCAACGGTGGAGGCGAAGACCTCGGCCTGGTCGGGGAGGTCGACCACGTCAACATCGAGCCGGTCGTGTCCATCCTTGACCAGGGACGCATCCCGGTGGTGGCGTCGATCGGGCTCGGCTACGACGGCGAGACATACAACGTCAACGCCGACGCGGTGGCCGCCGAGCTCGCGGTCGCGCTGGACGCCACCAAGCTGATCCTGCTCACCAACGTCGATGGCGTCCACGACCGCGATGGCGCGCTGGTCAGCGAGCTCGACGGGGAGCGCGCCGAGCAGCTGATCACCGCCGGGGTGATCGCCGGCGGCATGATCCCCAAGGTGCGCGCTGCCCTGCGCGCGCTCGAGGGCGCGCACGCGGCACACATCATCGACGGGCGCGTGCCCCACGCGCTGCTCCTCGAGCTGTTGACCGCCGAAGGCGTCGGCACCATGTTCGCGCGCGGCACCGACTCGTGAGCGACTCGGTGCCGTTGCTCGACGACCTCCGCGATCGCGCTGACGCTGCTTTGATGCACACCTACACGCGCCAGCCGCTGGCGATCGCATCGGGTCACGGCGTCTGGGTGACCGACGGCAACGGCCGCGAGCTGATCGACCTGGTCGGTGGCATCGCCGTCAACGTGCTCGGCCACGCGCACCCCGCCGTCACCAATGCGCTCGCCGAGCAGTCGCGCCGGCTGATCCACGCCAGCAACCTGTACTACACCGCCCCGCAGGTCGAGCTCGCCGAGCGGCTCATCGCCACGGCTTTCGACGGTCGCGTCTTCCTCTGCAACAGCGGGGCCGAGGCCAACGAGTGCGCGATCAAGCTTGCCCGCAAGTGGGGACGCCGTCACCGCAACGGCGCCACCGGCGTGGTCGCCCTCAAAGGTGGGTTCCACGGCCGCACCATGGGAGCGCTCGCAGCCACCGCGCAGCCACGCTACCGGGAGCCGTTCGAGCCGCTGCCCACCGGCTTTGCGCACGTCGATGCGAACATCGAGGCGATCCGCGCAGCGATCGACGACGACGTCGCGGCGGTGCTGCTCGAGCCCATCCAGGGCGAGACCGGCGTCGTGCCGCTCCCCGACGCCCTTCTCCGCGACGTGCGCGCGCTCTGCGACAACGCGGGTGTGCTGCTGCTGCTCGACGAGGTGCAGACCGGCATGGGCCGCACCGGCCGCTGGTGGGCGCACCAGCATACTGGCATCACTCCTGACGTGATGACCGTCGCCAAGGGCCTGGGCGGCGGCGTGCCCATCGGCGCAGTCCTCGCCGCACCGCATGCCGACGTGCTCGAACCGGGTGACCACGGGAGCACGTTCGGCGGTGGGCCCCTGGCCGCCGCTGTGGCGTGCGCGGTGGTCCGGACCATCGACGACGGCGGCCTGGTCGAGCGGGCCGGGCGCATCGGCGAGTACCTGCGTGAGTCGCTGCTCTCGCTGCACGCCGACGGGGTGCCGGTGGCGGGCGTTCGGGGCCGCGGTCTGATGCTCGGTGTGGTTCTCGACGAGCCGATCGCGGCGCGCGTCGGCCGCGCGGCGTTGGACTGCGGGGTCATCGTCAACGCGGTCGGCGACAGCGTGCTGCGCCTCCTCCCTGCGCTGATCATCACCGAACAGGAGGTCGACGAAGCGATGAGCCGGCTGAGCGAGGCGTTCGCGATCGCGCAGACAGAGGGGGGCGCGTGAGCACGACCACCGAGCGCGCCGGCAGTGGCGTCGCGGGAAAACGGTCGCGACAGCGCGCCATCCTCGACCTCGTGCGCACCCACACCATCCGCACCCAGGAAGAGCTGGTGTCGGCGCTGCATCGACGCCGTCTCGAGGTCACCCAGGCGACGGTCAGCAGGGACATTCGCGAGCTGGGCCTGCTGCGCACGGCCGGCGATGACGGCGCGCGCTACGTCCTTCCCGGCGCCGAGATCGATGAGCGTGGCGCGCGCGTGCGCCTCCACAACGCGCTGCGCGAGCACACCCAGGGCATCGAGTTCATCGACCTGCTTGGTGTGGTGCACGCCCAGCCGGGCACCGCGTCCTTGGTCGCGGTGGCCCTCGACAATGCGCGCTTCGACGAGCTCGCGGGCACCATCGCCGGCGACGACACCGTCCTGCTCGTCGCGCGCTCGCGCCCAGCGGCGCAGCGACTGATGGCGCGGTTGCGCGCCATCATCGACGAGGAGAGGGTGTGACACGGCGCCGCATCGTCCTGGCGTACAGCGGCGGTCTCGATACCTCGGTGGCGGTGCGCTGGCTCCAGGACCAGCTCGACTATGAGGTGGTGACGCTCACCGCCGACCTCGGCGGAGAGGGCCGCGACGCCGGCACGGTCACCGAACGTGCCTTGCGGGCTGGCGCGATCGCTGCCCACGTCGTCGACGCCCGCCGCGTCTTCGTGGAGCACTTCGTCTTCCCCACACTCAGCGCCGGCGCGCTCTACGAGGGCGTGTACCCGCTCGCCACGGCGCTGGCGCGGCCGCTCATCGCCAAGCTTCTGGTCGACGTCGCCCGCGAGGAGGGAGCCGCTGCGGTGGCCCACGGGTGCACCGGCAAGGGCAACGACCAGGTCAGGTTCGACGTCGCCACCGCCGCCCTGGCACCAGAGCTCGAGGTGGTGGCGCCGGTCCGCGACTGGGACATGGGCCGTCCCCAGGAGATCGCGTATGCCGCCGCCCACGGTATCGATGTCCCCGTCACGGTGGACTCGCCGTACAGCGTCGACGCCAACCTGTGGGGGAGGAGCGTGGAATGCGGTCCACTGGAGGACCCCTGGACCGAGCCGCCCCCTGAGGTGTACCAATGGACCGCAGACCCCGCCACCGCGTCGAGCGCGGGCGACGAGCTGACCATCGCGTTCGAGCGCGGCGTGCCGGTGTCGCTCGACGGTCAGCGGCTCGCGGCTGAGGAGTTGGTGCTTCGCCTCAACGCCATCGGGGGACGCAACGGCGTGGGCCGGATCGACCACGTCGAGAACCGGCTGGTCGGCATCAAGTCGCGAGAGGTGTACGAGGCGCCGGCCGCCACGATCCTGCACGCGGCCCACGCCGCCCTGGAGACGGTTGCGCTGCCGCGCGACGTCGCCCATCTCAAGCGCCAGCTTGGCAACGAATGGGCCCGTCTGGTCTATGACGGGCTCTGGTTCGGCTCGCTGCGCAACGCGCTGGCGGCGTTCGTGGGGTCGACGCAGGAGCATGTCACGGGAGAGGTGCGCGCGCGCTGCCGGCGCGGCGAGATCAGCATCACCGGTCGCCGCGCCGTGCACTCGCTGTACAGCGCGGCGCTGGCGACGTACGACCGCGCCGGTGATACCTTCGACCATGGTGCGGCGCGTGGTTTCATCGAGCTGTTCGGCCTGTCGCTGCGGACAGCGGCGAGCGTGCAGGGTGCTCTCGACGACCTCGAACCCCTGTCACTGCCGCGGCAGGTGCGGCGTGCCTCCTGATGGCCCGCGAACGGCCACCGAAGATGTGGTCCGGTCGCCTCGGCGCGCGCACGTCGCGCCGGGTCGAGGAGTACACCACAAGCATTGCCACTGATCGCCGCCTCTACGGGGACGATATCGATGGTTCGATCGCGCACCTGCACATGCTCCGCTCCGTGGGGCTGGTCAGCCCGGTCGACACCCGTGCCATCGAGGCGGGGCTGCGGGCCATCCGCCGCGAGTTCGATCGCAACGTCTTCGTCGTCGACGATGGCGACGAGGACATTCACTCCGCCATCGAGCGGCGTCTTTTCGAGGTCACCGGTGAGGTCGCTGGACGGCTGCACACCGGCCGCAGCCGCAACGACCAGGTGGCCACCGACCTGCGGCTGTACGCGAAGAGGGCAATCCGTGACCTCATGCTGGCGATCGCCTCCCTGCAGGAGGCGCTGTTGCGCCGAGCCGAGCAGCATCGCGGCACGCTCATGCCGGGGTACACGCATGGCCAGAGGGCTCAGGTGGTCTCGCTTGCCCATCACCTGCTCGCCTACGTCGAGATGCTCCAGCGCGACATCGGCCGGCTCGTCGATGCCCACGATCGCTGCGACGTACTGCCGCTCGGCAGCGGCGCGCTCGCCGCAACCACCCTGCCACTGAATCGCCGTGCCGTCGCAGATGAGCTGAATTTCGCGAGCATCACGGCGAACTCGCTGGACGCCGTGGCTGATCGCGACTTCGCGGTCGAGGTCAGCGCCGCCTGCGCGCTGACCATGGTGCACCTCTCGCGGCTGGCCGAGGAGGTGGTGCTCTGGACCTCGACCGAGTACGGCTTTGCCGAGCTGCCGGACAGCCACGCGACGGGGTCGTCGCTGATGCCGCAGAAGAAGAACCCTGACGTGCTCGAGCTGGTGCGCGGTCGCGCGGCGCGGACCATCGGCAACCTCACCGCTCTGCTCACCCTGATCAAGGGTCTGCCACTCGCCTACAACCGCGACCTGCAGGAGGACAAGACGGCTCTGTTCGATGCCGTCGACACCACGCTGGCCACCATCGCCGTCGTCACCGACGTGGTGCGTGTCCTCCGCTTCAATCCTGACGCGCTGCGCGCGGCGGCGTCAGACCCAGCGCTGCTCGCGACCGATGTCGCCGAGTACCTCGTCGTCCGGGGCATGACCTTCCGCGCCGCGCACCAGCTGGTTGGTGCGGCTGTGCGTCGCGCTGCAGAGGCGAGCCGCACGCTTGCCGACATCAGCCTCGCCGAATGGCGGGAGATGACCGACCTCGCCGACGATGACATCGTCGAGCTGTTCGCCGTCGACTCCGCCCTGCAGCGTCGCGAGATCCCCGGCGGCCCGGGTCCGCGGATGGTGTCGCGGCAGCTCGTCCGCGCCGCAGCGCTGGTCGCCAGAACCCGCACCATCGCAACCGTGCTGGCCCGCACCGCCGCGCCGGCCGGGGCGGCGGTGCCGCGCCGGCGTCGGGGGAAGGCCGGGAGCTGATCGCTATCCTCGATGGGTGACACGTCCGCTGCTGGTCGTCGGTGATGTCCAAGGCGACGTCGACCGCCTCGAGGAGGCGCTGCTGCCGTACCCGCAGGACGAGGTGGACACCGTCTTTCTCGGTGACTTCTTCCAGGGCGGACCTCCGGGGCGTGGCGGCGGGGCGGCCGCGGCGCGCCTGGCCCGCTCGCGTGGCAACAGCCGCGCCGTGCTCGGCAACCACGACCTCTTCCTGCTGGCCGTCCTGGAACGGCGCCGGGGTGTGGAACCGCCCGAACCCTGGCGGGCTCGCGACCGCGCGGAGCTGGAAGCGCTGTGGCTGCACCGGCGTGGCGACTGGGCCGACCTCGACGCCGTCGACCGTGACCCGGGCCTCGAGTCGTGGCTGCGAGACCTCCCATTCCTGATCCTGATGGCGGACGGCACGCTCGTGCAGCACACCGACGACGACCTGTACGCGACGCTCGGCGACAGCGTCGACGCGGTCAACCAGCAGGCGCACGCTTGGCTGGCCACACCCGGTGGGGTGTTCTCCGCGGTGCGCACGCTGTTCGGCCGGCGGGCGTTCGTGGAGCGCCGCCGCCTCGACGTCTACCTCGCGCATTTCGGTGCCCGTCGCTTGGTGCACGGCCACACCCCCCACTGGGAGGACGCGCCGAGCGTCGACCATGATGGCCTGCTCTGGGGTTTCGACGGCCGCTTCTCGCGATACTGGTCGCGCGAGGAGGGTGAGTCGTCGGGTCCCATCGGCGCCACCGTGGCGCTGCTGCCGGCGCTGGACCGCTAGCTCGTGCCCAGGTCGTACGACGCCGTGGTGGTCGGTTCAGGCCCGAACGGGCTGGCCGCGGCGATCACGCTTGCCGAGCGCGGCTTGGCGGTGCACGTCATTGAGGCGGAGAGCGAGATCGGTGGGGGTTGCCGCACCGCCGAGCTGACCCTCCCCGGATTTCACCACGACTTCTGCGCCGCGGTGCTGCCGTTCGGGGTTGCGTCGCCGTTCTTTCGCGCCTTCGACCCGGTGGCGCGCGGCGTCGAGTTCGTCTTCCCGCCCGCGCCGCTTGCCCATCCGCTCGAGGGCGAGGATGCCGTCCTCCTCGAGCGGTCCGTCGACGACACCGCAGCCAACCTGGGCCAGGACCGCGCCCGATACCGGCGCATCTTCGCGCCGCTGGCTCGCCATGCGCCGCAGCTGCTCGACCAGTTTCTCGGCCCGTTGCGACTGCCGCGCCATCCACTGATGGTGGGTGCGTTCGGCATCCCAGCGCTGCTGCCGGCGACCGCATTCGCGCGGCTCGCCTACCGCGGCGCGCGAGCGAGAGCACTTTTCGCCGGGGTGGCCGGGCACTCGATGCTCTCGCTCGACAGCCCCGCCAGCACCAGCATCGGCCTGATGCTCAACCTGATCGGTCACGCCTCCGGCTGGCCGGTGGTGCGCGGGGGCACCGCCAAGGTTGCCATGGCGCTCGCCGCCCGTCTCGGGGACCTCGGCGGCACCGTCGAGACGGGGCGACGCGTCACCTCGCTCGCCGACCTGCCCAGCTCGCGGCTGCGAGTGCTCGACATGGTGCCCCGGGACATCGACCGCGTCTGTGCCGAGCAGTTGCCGGAGCGCTACCGGCGCCGCATGCGCAGCTACCGGTACGGTCCCGGGGTTTTCAAGGTCGACTGGGCGCTCGACGGGCCGGTGCCCTGGGCCGACCCGCGCTGCGCGCGCGCCGCCACGGTGCACATCGGTGGTGGCATCGCGGAGATCGTCGCGTCGGAAGCTGCGGTGGCTGCCGGACGTCACGCTGAGCGACCGTTCGTGATCCTCGCCCAGCCCTCGCTCTTCGACAGCAGCCGCGCGCCGTCGGGGCAGCAGACCCTGTGGGGGTATTGCCACGTGCCCAACGGCTCACGCCACGACATGACATCAGCGATCGAGGCACAGGTGGAACGATTCGCGCCCGGTTTCCGGGACCGCATCATCGCCCGTCACACCATGGACACCGCCGCGCTGGAGGCGCACAACACCAACAACGTCGGTGGCGACATCAACGGCGGCATGTTCAGCCTCAGCCAGCTGTTCACCCGCCCCGCGCCGCGGATCTCGCCGTACACCACGCCGAATCCCAGCATCTTCATCGGCAGCGCGGCGACGCCACCGGGCGGTGGGGTGCACGGCATGTGCGGCTGGTGGGCAGCGCAGGCCGCCCTGCGCTCACTGGCACGGCGCTGACAGCTGCCGTTCAGCCCGCCTCGGCGTCCTCGCCGTTGCCTGGCTCACCGTGCAGCCGCGGCATGCCTTCGTCGATCTCGAAGCGCGTTTCACAGGCGGGGCACTCGATGACGCTGGCGAGCGGGTCGTCCTCGGGAGGAAGCAGCCGCAACGAGCAGGACGGACAGGTCAACGTCACCACGCGATCGTCGCCGCGCCGGTGCATCTCGCGCGCCGCCGCCGCCACGTCGACTGCGACGCTCTGGCAGACAGCGCAGACGTAAGTTGCCCGGCTGCTGTCGTGGCCCGCATAACGACCGCCGCGATCGACGAACATCGGCGCGTTCAGCGCCTCGAACCGTCCCTCGGGACATTTGTTGGGGCAGGCGAGATGGCCAGGTCGCATCTGCACATGGTGGCAGGACGGGCGGCGACGCCCGCTCGGCTACCGGGAGCCGCCAGCCACCTTGGGGCGATCGAGCAGGGCGCGCATCCGTGCCACCGGCGGTTCTTTGCCGGCATGCACGTAGGCGGTGACGACCAGCGACAGGAGCATGGCCTTGAGTGCGTCGTAGGCGTCCATCGGTTCGCTCTCGCGCAGCAGCCCGGCGAGTGCGATCCCGTCGATGGCGCCGGCGATGGCCTCGGCGAGGTCTCGCGCTGGCACCGTGCCTGCCCCGGGGAGCCGCTCGAGCACCTGCCGGACCTCGGCTTCGATGTCGTCCACGAAGTGTGTCCAGAGGTCGACGCATCGCTCGCGGATCGCGGGATTGTTGAGCCCGACGACATAGAGGTCGAAGAGCAGGCGGAAGAACTCAGGGTGCTCGGCGCAGCGCACGGCGGTGTGGTCGAGCGCGGCGACAATCCGCTCCAACGGATCGTCGATGCCGTACACCGCGGACTGCCAGTCGGCCACCATCTCACGCTCGAGCTCGTGGACGACCGCGACCAGCAGTTCTTCCTTGGACGTGAAGTAGTAGTGCACCAGCCCGGGCGCGACGCCCGCCTCGTGCGCGATCTGCTTGACCGAGCTGTCGGAGTAGCCGATCCGACCGAGAACGGTGGCCGCGGCGCGGATGATCTGGCCACGCCGTCCCGGTTCCTCGCCGTGCTGGACCTCCAACGCCGCCATCGAACCCTCCACCAGCCCGACTCGTCAGAGTTGGGCACCCGCCCAATCGTAGTCGCTCTGTGAGCGGCTGTCCGGAACGGCTCTCACGTGCCGCCCGCCTCGGTCGGGAAGGCTGCCGACCAGGCATCCAGCTCGGCGAAGCGGCTCACCAGGGCGTGGAGGACGTTGATGCCCAGCTGGGGATGGTCGAGAAGCAACCCCTCGAGCTTGGCGTTGGGCAGCACCAGACAGTGCATGGGGGTCTCCGCCCGAACCGACGCCGTCCGAAGGCCGGCGCCGAGGATGGCCATCTCACCGAAGAAATCTCCGGGTCCGAGCATGGCAACGCGCCGGCCGTCGACGATCACCGCCGCGGTCCCCGCCACGACCAGGAAGAAGTCACTGCCGCGCAGGCCCTCGATCAGCACCCGGCGGCCGCTCGGGTAACGAACCTCGTCGAAGGCGGTCAGCGCGCCGGCGATCTCGCTCTCCTCGATGCCTGCGAACAGCGGCGCGCCAGCCAGGGCGGACGCCAGCTCCCCGACGGCGATCGGGCTGGGCAACCACTCCGAGGGCTGCGCGATCATCGCCTCGACCGGGCTGAGCCGCGGCCGGCTGGGGGTGATCTTCATGGGAAAAAAGCCTCCTGTTCCCTGCCGGTCACCATCCTAGTTGGTTGACCGACCAAGACGCAAGGGCGGATGCCTCTACAGCGGCTTGTGGAAGGACATCCCGATGGCGCCGGGCCCGCCGTGGCAGCCGATGACCGGTCCGACGTCGATCAGTCGTACCGGTTCGCCCGCGATCTCGCCGGCGCGGCGGGCGACGTCGGCCGCGGCGTCGGCCTTGTCGGCGTGGGTCACCAGCACGGACGCCCGCCCGCCCCAGCTGGCGGCTGAGGCGGCGACCTCCTCGAGAAGCCGATCCAGTGCCTTGGGGAAGGTGCGGACGCGGTCGAGCGGCTCGACCGCCCCGGCGCGCACCTCCAGGATCGGCTTGATGTTGAGGACCGAGCCGAGCAGCGCGCGAGCCCCGCCAATGCGCCCGCCACGGCGCAGGTATTCGAGGCTCTCCACGGTGAACACCAGGCGCTGGGTTGAGCGGATCCGCCCGGCCAGTTGCACGAGGTCGTCAGCGCCCGCGCCCGCAGCCGCGGCGGCGATCAGCGATTCGATCACCTGCTGGTGACCGGGGCCGACGCTGCTGGTGTCGATCAGCCTGATGTCGAGGTCGGGGAGAGCGGCGCGCGCAGCCACGGCCGAGCTGTGCGTGCCACTCATCGCGGCCGAGATGGTCGTGCACACCACTGTTGCACCGTCGTTCCCGACCTCGCGGAATACCGCCTCGAATTCTCCGGGCGTCGGTTGCGATGTCCGGGGCGCCACCGGCGACGTGCGCATCCGGGCGTACAGCGTGGCGGGGTCGATGTCGACGCCATCGGCGAACACCTCCTCGCCGATGATCACCTTGAGGGGGACGATGGCGAGGCCCAGCGTGGCCGCCTCTCGGGTGGAGATGTCGCAGGTGCTGTCGGCGACGAGGTGAACGGCGCTCACGGCGCAAGCCTAACCAGCGCAGCGGCTGTGGGTCCCACGCCTTCTTCAGCCGCGGAGCAATAGCAGCACCCCGGCCAGGTTGCGATCGTCGCCGAGTTCCGCGGCACGAATCTCCGGTGCCGGCTGCAGCTTGAGGTGCGCGGCGACCGTGGCGCGCAGGGCCGGTTCAAGCCGCGACCATCGCGGCGCGGCCACGCCGCCGCCGAACACCACGCGGTCGCAGTCGAGCAGGGCGATGGTGTTGACGACGGCAAGTCCCAGCCAGGCGCCCACGTCGTCCCAGACCACCTGGTCGTCGATATCCTCAGCAGCGCGGCCGAAGCGAGCGGCGATGGCACGTCCGCTGGCGATCGCTTCCAGGCAGCCGACGCCGCCGCAGTCGCACGGCGGGCCGCCCAGACGCTTCGGCCAGAGCACCTGGTGGCCGCCCTCGTTGTCGTGGCGCTGGACGACGAGATCGCCGTCGCGAACAACCCCAGTCCCGATCCCGGTGGAGACTGTGTAGTACACGAGCAGCCGCGAGCCGCGCCCGGCTCCACGGTGCGCCTCGGCGAGAGCGGCGCAATTGGCGTCGTTCTCCACCCGGACCGGGCAGCCGAAGCGCTCCCGGAGCGGCGCCGCGATGTCGAGGCGGTGCCAGTCGGCGGAGAGCCCCGGGGGATTGATGAGCTGCCCGCGGTCGCGGTCGAACGGGCCGGGCACCGCCGCCCCGATCGCGTCAAGTGGCTCGCCGTGCCGGGCCTCGTCGAGCATCTCGACCAGCGCTGCCACCACGTCGCCACTGCGCGGGGTGGCGCGGCGCACGGTCTGGCCGATCCCTCGCGGCGGCCGTGACACGGCGGCCAGCAGCTTGGTGCCTCCGATGTCGATGAGTCCGATCATGTGGGCCGCAACGCTAGCGATCCGGTGAGGCGGTGCGCACCGGTTGCCGCGGGCCTTCCTACAATCCGCGCGATGCTGCTCGCGGTCGACGTCGGCAACACCAACATCGTCGTCGGTGTGTTCGACGGCGAGCGTCTGGTGGCAGACTTCCGTTTGCACACCAACGAGCGCTCCACCGGCGACGAGCTCGGGCTTGCCACCAGCGACCTGCTCCGCCGTCGCGGCATCGACATCGCCGCCATCGCCGCGGTCGCCGTTGCCAACGTGGTGCCGCCGCTGGCCCGCGCCATCGACGAGATGTCCCGCGTGTATTTCGGGCGAGCCCCACTGGTTGTCGGACCGGGCATCCGCACCGGGGTCAGCATCCGCTACGAGGATCCGCGGCTGGTCGGCGCTGACCGAATTGCCAATGCCCTCGCCGGTCGCCACCTCTACGGCGCGCCCGTCATCCTCCTCGACTTCGGGACTGCGACCACCTTCGACTGCGTGTCGGCATCGGGGGAGTATCTGGGTGGGGCGATGGCGCCCGGCATCCTGATCAGCCTCGATGCGCTGGTGAGCCACGCCAGCAAGCTCAATCGCGTCGAGCTTACGGCTCCGCCGTCGGTGATCGGGCGCAGCCCGGCGGCGTCGATGCAGGCCGGATTCGTGTTCGGCTACGTCGGCCTCGTCCAGGGGATCGTTGCGCGGATCCGCGCCGAGATCGGCGAGAACGCCAAGGTGGTCGCCACCGGTGGCCTCGCCGAGCTCTTCGCTCCGCTCATCGATGAGATCGAGGCGGTGGATCCCCACCTGACGCTCGTCGGGCTGCGACTGATCCACGAGCTCAACGCCGACTGAAGGCCCGCGGCGGGCGCTGCCCGTAAGATCGGGCGATCATGGCCATCGCCACGCCTCCTCGCGCCGCCCTGCGCATCGGTGCGCTCGAGCTCACCTCACCGGTGCTGATCGCACCGATGGTGGGCATCACCGATGCCCCCTGCCGCCAGCTGGCCATCGAGATGGGCGCCGGCCTGGTGACGACCGAGATGGTGGCCAGCGAGGCTGTGGTGCGCAGTCTCGATGCCAGCCTGCACCTGCTCGACTTCCCGACAGGGGTCGGCCCCGCCGGTGCGCAGCTGGTCGGGTGCGACCCCGTGGTGATGGCCAGCGCCGCCCAGGTCTGCGTCGCACGCGGCGCACAGACCGTTGACGTCAACCTGGGATGTCCGGTGAAGAAGGTGGTGGGGAGGGGCAGCGGTGCGGCTCTGGCGCGGGACGTCAGGGCGACGGCCGCTGTCCTCGCCGCCATGGTCGCGGCTGTGGACGTGCCGGTCACCGCCAAGATGCGGCTCGGCTGGGATGCCCAGAGCGTCAACGCACCCGAGCTGGCCCGGGCCCTTGCCGACGTGGGCGTCGCGGCGGTCACCGTCCACGGGCGCACCCGCTGCCAGGGCTACGCGGGCGACGCCGACTGGGTGGAGATCGCCCGAGTCAAAGAGGCGGTCGACATCCCGGTCATCGGCAGCGGTGACGTGGAGGACGTCGGCCTCATCGAGCGTCGTATCCGCGGCGGCGTCATCGACGGCGTGGTGATCGCGCGGGGCATGCTCGGCAACCTCTGGCTGATCCGCCAGGCCACCCACCTGCTGGCCACGGGTGAGCGGCTCGCCGATCTCGACTTTGCCTCACGAATGGCGCTCTGCCGCCGCCACCTCGACCTGCTCGTCGCCTACCACGGCGCCGAGCGCGCGCTGCGCATCGGTCGCAAGTACGTTGCCTGGTCTATCAAGGGCTGCAACGGTGCCGCCAGGCTGCGGGCCATGGTGCAGGACCTGCGCAGCCTGGACGACCTCGACACCATCTTCGCCATGGCGCTCTCAGCCGGCCTCGGGCCGCTGGGCTGGTACCGGCCCATCTTCACCAGCGGCGAGGGATGAGCGACTCGCGGCTCGGCTCCCCGGTCGAGCTCCCCTGGTGGGTGATCCCGCTGGCGCTTCCGCCGGTCCTCGTGGTCATCGCCGGGGTCATCCTCACCGCCCCCCTGTGGGCACACCTGCTCGCCGTGGTCTCGTCCCTCGCCGCGCTCGCCGCCCTGGCCACGGTGGCGACCCGGGTCCCCAGCACCAGCATGCAGAGCGTGTGGATCAGCGCCGCCTATGCCGTCTGGGTCTTCGCAGTCGTCACCTGGGCAGTCGTGGTCGCCACCACCCCCACCTGCCACTGCACGTAACCCAGGTCACCGCCGTCAACGCAATGTTGAACGGAATGCACAAATAGATGCGATCGATGAGGTGTCCCAGAAGCGCATGGCGTCGCGATGGATTGGCTGAACCACCGGTGTGGCGTAAGCACGCCGCCTGCCCACCGAAGGCATCTCCCGCGAAGCGGAGCGGCGCACGAGGTGCGCCGAGGGGATGGGTGTGCGTGATCGAATTCACTTCGACCACGCGAGGGAAGGGGATCTGCCCCTTCCCTGTTAAGGCGCAGCGGCGCACGAGGTGCGCCGAGGGGACGGGTGTGCGTGGTCGAATTCATTTCGACCACGTGAGGGAGGGGATCTGCCCCTCCCTGTAAAAGAAGAGGGCGCCCCTGGCGTACCAGAGACGCCCCGAGAGGGGGGGCTGTATATCGTCGATGTGGTTCCGTGATGATACCCGGGGTGTCACATGCGGTCAACGAACGTTGGCAATTCGTCACATCACTCACAGGAAGGCCTCGACTATACTCCGGCGTCTCATTCCGGGGACGCTGCCGCCCCGACGTTGGCGAGGGCTACACCGACGATGGACAAACCCGTTCTGCTCACGCCCGAGGGGCGACAGAAGCTCGAGACAGAACTCGAGGAGCTGCGCACGGTGCGTCGTGCGGAGATCGCTGAGCGCATCAAGTACGCCAAGGACTTCGGCGATATCTCGGAGAACGCCGAGTACGAGGATGCCAAGAACGAACAGGGCATGGTCGAGGGTCGCATCCTCACGCTCGAGAACATGCTTCGCAATGTCGTGCTCATCGAGGAGTCGAAGGACTCGAGCATTGTGCGTGTGGGCTCCGAGGTGGAGTTGAAAGACGAGTTCGGCAAGCAGGTGTTCACCATCGTCGGACCGGCGGAGGTCGACGTCGCCAGCGGTCGCATATCCATGGAGTCGCCGGTTGGCAAGGCGCTGCTCGGCCACCGCAACGGTGACTCCGTTGATGTGCAGAGCCCGGGCGGCCCGCGTCGCGTCAAGATCGTCCGCGTCTCCTGACTGGCGGCGTCGTGGGCGCGGAGCAAAGTTCGAAGATAGGGCGCCATGCCCGCCGATGACCTGAGCGCCGAACGCAGACGCAAGCTCGATGAGCTGGCCAAGCTCGGAGTGCCCGCGTACAACGTCGATTTCACGCCCACCGAGACTCTCGACGGCGCCCGCCGCCGCCTGGCCAGCTTCGAGGCCGAAACGGCGCCCGTGGCCGACGGCGAGGATGCTCCTGAGGGACCGGAGGTGCGCGTCGCCGGACGGGTGATGCAGTACCGCATGCAGGGCAAGAGCTGCTTCGCGCACATCGAAGCCGAGGAGGAGCGCCTCCAGGTGTGGCTCAAGCTGGATCGCCTCGGCGAGGAGCAGTTCGCGGTGGTCCGCCTGCTCGACCTCGGTGACATCATCGGCGTCTGGGGGCCGGTGATGCGCACACGCCGAGGCGAACCGACCGTCGTCGCGGACGAGCTCACACTGCTGGTCAAGGCCCTGCAACCGCCTCCCGAGAAGTACCACGGTCTCCAGGACCAGGAGACGAGGTATCGCAAGCGATATCTCGACCTCCTCGGCAGCGTCGAGCAGCGGCGCCACTTTGCGGCCCGCACCGCCGTGGTGCGCTCGTTGCGACGCACGCTCGACAGTCGCGGCTTCCTGGAGACGGAGACACCCATCCTGCAGCTGATTCCCGGCGGTGGCCACGCGCGTCCTTTTGTGACTCACTGGAATGCGCTGCATACCGATGTCTACCTGCGCATCGCCATCGAGCTGCATCTGAAGCGGCTGCTTGTCGGCGGCTATCGCCGGGTCTACGAGATGGGTCGGGTATTTCGCAACGAGGGCCTCTCGCCGCGGCACAACCCCGAGTTCACCATGCTCGAGGTCTACGAGGCGTACACGGACTACAACGGGATGCGCTCGCTGACCGAGGCGCTGATCGTCGACGCCGCCAGCGCGCTCGGCCCGCAGCAGATCACCGACGAGGAGGGCGGCAGTTTCCCCTGCGACGATCCGCTGCGGCGCAGCTATGGGGGCCGCGAGCTGCTTCTTGTCCCACCCTTCCGCACCGCGCGCATGGTCGACCTTGTCGCGCACACGTGCGGTTTCGACCCGCTCGACGAGTGGACCGAGCTGCCCGCCCGCGCCGCGTCGCTCGGTGTGCCGCTGCCGCCCGGTGCCGGGCCGGGGACCGCGCTCTCAGAGATCTATGAACAGCGCGTCGAGGCCGACCTCTGGGAGCCGACGTTCGTGCTCGATTACCCCGCCGAGGTCTCGCCCCTGGCACGCCAGCGCAGCGACGATCACCGCTTCGTCGAGCGCTTCGAGCTCGTTGTCGCCGGGCGCGAGGTGGCCAACGCGTTCAGCGAGCTCAACGACCCCATCGACCAGCGACGCCGCTTCGAGGAGCAGGCCGTCCTCCGCGCCGCCGGGGACGACGAAGCGTTCCACATCGACGAGGATTTCCTCGAGGCGATCGAGGTCGGCATGCCTCCGGCCGGGGGACTGGGCGTCGGCGTCGATCGCCTGGTCATGCTGCTCACCGACGCGGCGACGATCCGCGACGTGCTGCTGTTTCCCACCATGCGCCCGCGCCGCCGCGACGAGACGCACGACGAGGACGCCCATCTCTCGCCATCGCGTCGCGCCGAGGAGACATGACGCGGTGATTCCGCTGCAGCGCCTTCGTGAGAGCCCCGACGTCTTCCGCGAAGGGGCGCGGCTCAAGGGTGAGAACGCGCCGATCGACGAGATCCTCGAGATCGACGCCCGGGCCCGTCAGCTGCGCACCGCGGTGGAGAGACTGCGGGCCGAGCAGAGGCGGGGGTCCGCAACCATTCGTGGCGCGCCCAGCGACGAGCAGCGCGCCGCGCTTGGGGAGAGCAAACAGCGTATCCAGGCGGGGGAAGCGCAGCTGACCGAGCTCGACGGCCGCATCAACGACCTGCTCCTCTACATTCCCAACCCGCCCCACGAGTCGGTGCCACATGGGAGCGATGAGAGTGGCAATGTGGTCGTCCGCAGCTGGGGGGCTCCGGTGCAGTTCGACTTCGAGCCTCTCTCGCACTACGCCCTCGGCGAATCCCTCGGGCTGTTCGACTTCGAGCGTGCGGTCAAGTTGAGCGGCTCGCGGTTCGCGGTTCTGCGTGGCGACGGCGCCCGGCTGCAGCGCGCCCTGGGGACGCTCTTCCTCGATATCGCCACCCGCGAGCACGGCTACAGCGAGGTTGCTCCGCCGTACCTGGTGCGCAGGGAGTCGATGGTCGGCGCGGCGCAGTTACCCAAATTCGAGGACCAGGCATACCAGACCGACGATGGCCTGTTCCTGATCCCCACGGCGGAGGTCCCGGTCACCAACCTCTACCGCGACGAGATCATCGACGGCGCGCTGCTGCCGGTCGCTCATGCGGCGCTCACCCCGTGCTGGCGCCGCGAGGCTGGCGCTGCGGGCAAGGACACGCGCGGGTACATCCGCATGCACCAGTTCGACAAGGTCGAGATGGTCCGCTTCACCACGCCCGAGCGTTCGCTCGAGGAGCTCGAGCTGCTCACCGGGCAGGCGGAGATCGTCCTTCAGCGCCTGGGCATCGCCTACCGGGTGCTGCTGATGTGCACCGGTGACATGGGCTTTGCCCAATGGAAGAAGTACGACATCGAGGCATGGGCTCCGGGCATGAAGCGCTGGCTCGAGGTCTCATCGTGCAGCGTTTTCGGCGACTTCCAGGCGCGGCGGGCGGGCATCCGGTTTCGGCCGGCGACCGGAGAGCGGCCGCAGTTCGTGCACACCCTGAACGGCAGCGGCCTGGCCGTGCCGCGAACCCTCGACGCCGTCCTCGAGACCCACCAGCAGGCGGATGGCACCGTGCTGATCCCCGACGCTCTCCGTCCGTACATGCACGGCCAGGAACGAATCGGCGGATGACGCAGCCGCGCGCCGCTCGCCTCGATGCGTCGTGGTTGAATGACAGCACCGAGTACCAGCTGAACTTCATCCACGGTCTGCGCAACCCGACCGGGCTGCATCTCCAGTACCACCTCGAGGGCGACCGCGTGGTCACCACCTGGACGCCGACTCCGGACCACGCCGGGTTTCCCGGCCTCGTCCACGGAGGCCTCATCGCCGCTGTTCTCGACGACGTGATGGGGCGGTGTTCCGTGCTGCAGCGGCGATGGGTGGTGACCGGCCGGATGGAGACGCGCTTTCGGGAGGGAGCACCCATCGGCGCGGCGCTGCGCGTCACCGGCTGGAGCACGCGGTTCACCCGACGCGTGATGCAGGCGGAGGCTGCGATGACGCTCGACAGCGGTGTGGTGGTGGCGGAAGCGACGGGTACGTACCTTCCGGTTCCCCGGCAGATGCTTGCCCGTATGGTTGCGGCCTGGCCTGGCTTCGTGGAGTACGTCGGCGAGGACGCCTGACGTGGATGGTGTCGAGGAGCGCGAGGTCAAGATGGCGGTGCCCAACGGTTTCATCATGCCGGAGCTGACCGAGATCGGCGGCGTGACGGTCAGAGACCGGGGTGACACGCTCCTGCACGCCGTCTACTGGGACACCGACGACCTCGGCCTGGCCCGCTGCGGCGTCGGGGTGCGCCATCGCAACGGGGTGTGGACGTTCAAGGGCCGGTCGCGCCGCGAGGGCAACGCCGTGGTCCGTGAGGAGCTCGAGCTCGACGGCGACCCGGACCGCCTCCCGGAGCCGATCGAGCTGCGCGTCGCGCGGCTGGTCGCCGCCGCCGAGGTTCATCCAGTCGCCGAGCTGCGCAGCATCCGCCACGCTGTCGATGTCTCTGCTGCGCGGGCGTCGGCAGAGGTGGTGCATGACCGATGCAGCGTCCGTGACGGCGCCGACGAGTGCGCACGGTTCGAGGAGGTGGAGGTGGAGTACGCGCCCGCAAGCGCCGCACTGGCACAGCGCATCGTCGAGCTGCTCGGCACGTATGGGGCCCGGGCTGAGGCAACAGCGAAGTACGTCCGCGCGCTTCGTCTTCTCGGCCACGACCCACCCGAGGTGACCGGGTGACCACCGTACCGCTGGGCTCGCCCATCTGGGGCATCTCCGAACCCCTGGCCTCACCTGCGCGCATGCCGACGCGCGCAGAGGTGGTCATCGTCGGCGGCGGGATCACGGGTGTGGCGCTGCTCGACGTGCTCCGCGGTCGCGACATCGACGCCATCCTTCTCGAACGCCACCATGTCGCCGCCGGCGCGAGCGGTCGAAACGCTGGGTTCCTGCTTGCCGGGGTCGCCGAGAACTATGCGCGTGCCGCGTCGCGTCACGGACGGGACGTCGCCGCCGCCGTCTGGGCTTTCACCGCGGAGAACCACGTGCTGACCGCGGCGCTTGCCGCGCGACTTGACGCTCATCACCTCCGGAGGGGCAGCCTGACGGTGGCGCTCGATGACGAGGAGGCCGCCAGCCTCGATGAGGCGGCAACCCTGCTCGCCGAGGACGGCTTCGAGGCGGAACTGGTCGAGCCCACCGCCGCGTCCGGTGGAGTCCGCGCCCTGCTCAATCCGGGCGACGGTGAGCTCGACCCGGTTCGCCTGGTGCGGGGCATTGCGGCGACCCACCAGGCGCGCATCTTCGAGCGTCATCCTGTCCTTGCTGTCGAAGATGGCCGGAACACCGCCGTCGTACGGCTCACTGACGCAACCATCGAGGCTTCGGCGGTGCTGCTGGCCACCAACGCATGGACGTCGCAGCTGCTGCCCTCCGCCCCGATCCGACCGGTCCGCGCGCAGATGCTGGCGAGCGCACCCATCGACGGTCGCCTGGGTATCCCGGTCTACGCAGAATGGGGTCATCGTTACTGGCGGCAACGCGACGACGGTGCAGTCCTGGTCGGCGGATTTCGTCATCGCGCGCTTGACGAGGAGGTCGGGCTCGACACCAAGCCGACCCAGCGCGTGCAACACCTTCTCGACGGCCAGCTTC
>JANWHI010000028.1 GCA_025450495.1 Candidatus Dormiibacter sp.
AACGCCGCCTCAGTCGCGACCCCACGTGAGGGCGGTGCTTGGGGGTTTACCCCAGCACAGATGGCGATCCCGTCCCTCCGTCACCTGCCTCGGTCGCGGCGGCTCAGGCGAGCGTGCTCTCCCTAGGGAATTGCAGCCGCTGTCAGGGGCGGCGGTAGGGGTGGAGCGCTGGCGCGAAGGCGGCGACGCAGATAGATTGCTGCGACCACCCACGCTGGGATGAATACGACCGCGATACCGACGACCTCGCCGAACGGTTGCCCTCCCGAGCCGATCGTAAAGGTACCGTTCTGCCCCGATGAGGATGCCGCGGGGAGAACGAAGTAGGTGATCACCCCGTAGATTGCGGCGATCAGGCCGAAGAGGGCACCGAACCCGTAGAGAACGGTGAACGCCACGGTCGACCCGCGCTCCACCCACACCGGACGGCCTCCCGGCAAACCCCGCACTGCCTGCGCCAGTGCCCGGTGCGCAAAGGCGACGATGACGCCGACCACGACCAGGGTGAGACCCAGCACCAGGTCCTGCGTCCGCTGCGGGGTCAAGTCGAACTGGGGGACTAGCGGGTTGCACTGGTCTGCGGACGCTCCGGCAGGGCAAGGCCCCGATGACCCCGCAAAGCTCTGAAACCCATATGAGTAGCTCGTGTTCAAGAACCCAAAGGCTGCCTTGACCAAGAGCACGCCGCCGCACAGCGCGGCAGTGGCGGTGACGATGACCATGAGATGCGCGTAGAAGGCGGTGGCGCTGGCCAGGCTGAACGGCTCCGCCGCGCGCTGCCGCAAACCCACGGCGATCCAGATGATCAGGCCGACGACGGTCGCCGGGATCAGGACTGGCAAGACCAGCACGACAGCTTCCTCCTCGCGGCGCAACGCCGCCACGGTGGCCGCAGTCTACGTGGATGCGGGCGCGCCCGCCCGCCGTTGGTCAGGCCGAGCGCTGCTGCTGCATGAGCAACTGCTGCTGCAGCAGTTGACGGCGATCGGGGAACAGCTGGGCCAGGCGCGGCGGTAGCGGCACACCCATGTCGAACAGCTTGTCGATGATCTTCGGGCGGATCCCGGTGGGATTGAACTCGCCGATGATCTTGCCGGTCGCCGGATCGGCGCCCTTGGATTCGAACTTGAAGATCTCCTGCATGGTGACGGTGTCGCCCTCCATGCCGATGACCTCACTGATCGATGTGACCTTGCGCGAGCCGTCCTTGAGGCGGCTCAGCTGGACGACCAGGCTGATCGCGCTGGCGATCTGCTGGCGGATTGCCTTCAGCGGCAGGTCCATGCCCGCCATCAACACCAGTGTTTCGAGACGAGACAGCGACTCGCGGGTGCTGTTGGCGTGGATGGTGGTCAACGAGCCGTCGTGGCCGGTGTTCATCGCCTGGAGCATGTCCAGCGCCTCGCCGCCGCGACACTCGCCGACGACGATGCGATCGGGCCGCATGCGCAAGGAGTTGGCCACCAGGTCGCGGATGGTGATGCGACCGTCGCCGTTGACGTCGGATGGACGCGATTCCATGCGGCAGACGTGCTCCTGGTGGAGCTGCAACTCGGCCGCGTCCTCGATGGTGACAATGCGCTCGTCGATGGGGATGAAGCTCGAGCAGACGTTGAGAAGGGTCGTCTTACCGGTGCCGGTTCCGCCGCTGACCAGGATGTTGGCGCGGGCGAGGACGCACGCCTGGACGAAGGCAGCGCTCTCCACGGTCAGGGTGCCGAAGCCGATCAGGTCATTGACCTGGTAGGGATCCTTGCTGAACTTCCGGATGGTGAGGATGGGACCGTCCAGCGCCACCGGGGCGATGGCTGCGTTGACACGCGAGCCGTCCAGGAGGCGAGCGTCGCACAGTGGTGAGCGCTGGTCGATGCGCCGGCCCACCGACGAGACGATGGTGTCGATGACACGGAGGAGATGCTCCTCGCTGTCGAAGCGGATGTCGGTCAGCAGGATCTTGCCCTTGCGCTCGACGTAGACCATCTCAGGTCCGTTGACCATGATCTCGGTGAGGCTGTCGTCGTCGATGAGGGGACGCAGCGGCCCGAGCGCCTCGAGGTAGCGGGGGTCGATGCCCTTGGCGGCGGTTGCGGTGCTCACGCTGTTGCGACTCCTCTGGATGCCGTGGGACGGGACGACGAGTTGCGTCCTCGGGGATTCTCTCCCGTGGCACGCTCATCGCCACACATGGAAACCGCTTCGCGACACGATCTTTTCCGGTCGCCACCGGGACCCGCGCCCCTCCGAGCGTACGATGACCTCGCCAGTCCACCCAGGAGTAGCCCTTGATGCCGACCGACACGTCCGCCGGCAGCCCGTCGGAGGGCGGAACCTCGCAGCGTGACGACAGCGAGAACCTGGTGTTCGCTGCTCACGACCTCGGTCGTGATCGGCCCACGCCGGCGCCTCGTGAGGCCGACGACGCGGCCTTCGAACAGGCGCCGCGTCCCGGTGACGCCGCGCCCGCGCCGCCGATCCGCCAACCCGACCAGGTTCCGGCCCCGCCGCGAGGCCATGACGGTTTCGTCATCCGCGAGCTGGTCGACGCCGTCACCGCCCCGGTCGATGCCCTGGTGATCGGCGACACCCCACCGCCTGCAGCGCCGAGCCCGATCGTGCCCCGGGCGGGCTTTCGGATCACCTCGTCGCCCGAGCTGCCGAGCGCGGGCCGTGATGAGGGCCCGCTGCCCTGGACCGTTCGCCACCCCGTGCCCGCACAGACGGCCGGGACGCCGGAGCAGGTGGGATCGATCACCTCGCGCAAGGGCTGGGCATCTCGCGCCAGCGGACAGGTCGAACGCTCGGCCCAGGACACGGCTCGCCGACTGCGCGAGGATGCGGTGCACGTCAGCTGGAAGGCCGCGTGGATCGCGGTGACCACTGCTGACAACCGCCTCTTCAGGCGGCGGGAAGCGTAGGTCCGCTCAGCGTTTGGTGCCGGCTCCGCCGGCGCTGCGGCGCTGCATGGTGGCGTAGACGGCGTCGAGGGTGGGCCGCTCGCCGCTGCGCAGGATCTCGACGACCACGTCAGGGTCGATGCCGCCCGGCGCAGCCATCGCGGCGGCGCGGGCGGCGTCCTCGGCGGCTGCCTGGGCGACGTGGAGGCGGTCCTTGAGCCGTTCGATGCGCGCCAGCATCGCCAGGCACAGCAGGGCGAGGACGACCGCCAGTGCCCCGAGCGGGATTGCCGGCTGGCTGCGGAGGGTGTCGAAGAAGTGTTGCACCCGATCAGACCCCGCAGAGAACTTCGGCGGCGCGGAAGTGCATCTCGCGCGCCATGGCGCGGACGACCGCGTTCTCGTGCCCGGGGATGTCCAGTGAGGAGATCGCCTGGATGGCGGCGACGAAGTCGTCGACACCCGGCCGTGCGTTGCGGATCGCGGTGGCCACGGGGGCGACGTCGTCCTTGCCGAGCCACGCGTCGGCGATGCCGATCAACTCGGCGCGCAGCCCGTCGATGTCGATGTCGACGCGGGTGGGGACGAACTCTGTGGTCGCACCCTCGGCGTCAGGTGTCCGGCCGGCATCGGGGAGCCTGAAGACAGCGGGCTGGCGAGCGGCGGCGACGCGGTGCGCGGCGCCCAGGCGCGGGAAGGCGATCCCTCCGACATTCGGGCCGGCGTCGGCGTCGCTGTCCACACCGAGGAGGGTGACCTGCGCGCCGGCGGCGCGGAGCAAGCGGCCCAGCGCGGCCTTGGTGGTGACCGGGGCCGGCCGGCCAGCGGTGTACACGGCGACCAGCTCGCCGTTGGTGAACAGGGCGACACCGGGGTCGGCGGATGCCGTGACCACGAGGGCGCAAGTGTGGCCGGCGGCGTGCGCGCCGGCGACGAAGCCGTCGACGTTGACCGTCCGGCCGGGCACTGCGGCGCACAGTCGTGGCGCGTGCCAGAGCGTGGACAGGGCCGTGACCAGGCGCGGGTCGTCGATGCTGTACGCGGCCACATTGCCATCCCTGGCGCCGAAGATCGCGCGCGCGGCGTGGGCCTTGACCAGCCGGTCTGTCCGGTCCACCCAGATGGCGTCGGCGATGGCCCCGCCCGCGACCAGAACGGCGCCGCGGTGGTGGGGGGCGGTGAGGACGATCAGGCAGTCGGGCAGCTGCGGCACCGCCCTGTCGATGCCCTGGATGCTGCTCGCCGCATCCGAGAACAGTGCCTTGCCGAGCGGCAGGGGCGTGAGCTCGGGAAGATCGAACGCCGCCGCGGCCGCGGCGGCCACGGCAATGGACGCAGCCGGTTGTGCGGGCTGCACCGGTGCCACCGCAGGCTTCGCGTCAGCCGCGCGAACTGCGGCCTTCGACTTCCGCTTGGTGGCGGTCTTCGCCTTGGCCGGGCCTCGGCCAGCGGTCGTGGCGGGGTCGCGACGGAACAGGAACATCAACTCCTCGGTGGTGCACCGAAGGGTATCGCCTGCGGACTTGGTGCGGCGCCAAGGCGCCACCCGGAAGTCGTCGGGGAGCTCCTCGGCGATGGCGCTGAGCGCGTCGCTACCGACCAGCTTGCGGCCATCGGCGCGTTCGAGCTCGGCGTGGTTGGCCTGGCCGAAGGTGAAGAAGAGGCTGGCGCGCGTGCCGTTCCACTCGACGTCCAGAGCACCGGTGCGCTCCCGGTCGCCGGCGGCCGAGAGCTCGCGGAGCATGGTGATCCGGGACGGAGTTGGCATGTCATCGATTCTAGGTACGGTCGCGCCGCCGTCATCACGCCAGCGTCACCAGAAAGTGGCGCGGTAACGACGGTTTGTCGCGCGCAACCGCTGCCGACGCCGGATCGCTAACCCCTGACTTCCCCGTTACTCGCACGTGACGGCACGTCCGACGGTTGATCCAGTCGGAGCGTTCGATAATCTGTGTATGAACGCACCAGACGCAGCGACCACTCCGTCCGACCCCAACTTGCTGGCGGAGCCGCGCACCCGCCTGGTGCGCGATCGCAGTCTCCTCGAGCGCTTCGGCCTGCGGGCGGGCGAGATGTACCGGGTGGCCTACGTGGCCGGCGGGGCCGAAGCCCGGCGGGTGAGCCGCAGTCTCGTCGTCTTCGACGGGGTCTGCCAGCGGCGCCGCTGGGATGGCGAGGTGGCGTCGTGCCTCGACTTCGTGCTCCCCCAGGGCCGGGCGCTCTCGTTGCTCGGCAGCCAGCTCATCGACGTGCGTCCGGCCGGGCTCAACGAGCGCGGCCAGTGGGTGCTGCTGGCGCAGGCAGCCGGTGGACGACGCCGTCGCGCGTCGCGGCGCAACGTCTCGCGCTTCACCGCCGCCTGACGGGCTACTGGCCGACCGCTTCGCCGACGGGCGAGTCCGTGTCATCGTGGGCGCGTGACAGGCGATCGGTGAGGCCACGGCGCTCGAACCGGTAGCCGATGCCGGGCACCGCGTGGATGTACGTGGGTCGAGGACCCTCCGGCTCGATCTTGCGCCGCAGCCGGTAGACGTGGGCGTCGACGCTGCGCAGGTCGAGGTCGGCTCCCTGGCCCCACACCTTCTGGATCATCTCGGTGCGCGAGATCACTCGTCCCGGCGATGCGGAGAGCAGGGCCAGGAGGTCGAACTCTGTCGGGGTGAGCGTCACGGCCTGGCCATCGCGGAGCACCTCGTGGCGGCCGACGTCGACGATCAGGCCCGGGAACTTGAGGCGGCCGGGACGCACCTGCGCCTGGCTGGTGCGCTGGCGGCGCAGCTTGGCGTTGATGCGCGCGGCGAGCTCGCGGATCTCGAACGGCTTGATCACGTAGTCATCGGCGCCGATCTCGAGCCCGACGACGATGTCGACGGGATCCGAGCTGGCCGACACCATGACGATCGGGATCTCGATCCCGGCGGCCCGGATGCGCCGGCAGACGTCGAAGCCGGTCAGCCCGGGAAGGTTGAGGTCGAGGACGATGAGGTCGACGTCGTTCTGCTCGGCGAGGCGGAGGCCATCGGTGCCGTCGTCGGCGAACTGGATGCCGAAGCCGTGCTGGTTGCCGAGCACCGCGAGGATGTCGTGCATCGAGGGGTCGTCGTCGATCACCAGCACGGTGGCCTCGTGTCCCGACGGCCGTCCCGGCGACGACATCGGTCCGAGCACGGGCTCGGTGTAGCTCTTCATGGACACGCGGCACCTCGAACGGGGGGATGAGTGCGGGCAACGTAGCACGCGTTTGCGCTTATTCCGATCCCGGTTACCCGAGTGTTGCGGACAGTCACGGCACTGGCACTTCCGTTTCTTCTCCCGCGGTCGGCCCGGATCACGACGCCGGTTCCTCGAGCGGCACGGCGATGAAGAAGGAGTTGCCCCGCGCCGTCTGGTTGTCGAGCCAGATCCGCCCGCCCATCCGCTCCACCAGCTGGCGGGCCAGGTAGAGGCCCACGCCGAAGCCGCCGCGCTGGCGCAGCAGCGGGTTCTCCACCTGGTAGAAGGAGGCGAAGACGCGCTCGACCTCGCCGTCAGGGATGCGCCGGCCGTTGTCGCGGACCTCGATGTGCGCCTTGTTGACGACACGCAGCGCGGTGATCTCCACCGGATCGTTGTCGGGCGCGAACTTCAGGGCGTTGTCGATCAGGCAGGCGAGGACGAGCACGAGCCGCTCCTCGTCGACGAAGAGGCTGCCGAGGTTCTCGTCGATGTGCACGAGGAAACGGCCGCGGTCGGCCACCTCGACGAAGCGCGACACCACCTGGCGCAGCACGGTGGTGAAGTCGACGGTGGTGGGCCGCAGGCGGATCTCACCGGACTCGAGCTGCGCGATGCAGAGCAGGTTGTCGGTGAGGCGGCCGAGGTGCTCGGTCTCAGTGCGAAGCTCGTGGAATCCCTCCTGGCGTGCCTGTGCGGGCAGGTGGTCGCCGGCGTCCTGCATCAGCGCCAGCCACGCCTTGATCTTGGTGAGCGGGGTGCGCAGCTCGTGCGACGCGAGCATCATGAACTCGCTCTTGATACGGTCGACCTCGCGCAGCTCGGCGAACACCGCGTGCTCCAGCTCGGCGGTGTGGGCCATCTGCTGGGCGCGCGCCATCACCATCTCGCGAGCGAGCAACGCGCTGGCGAGGGAGACCACGAAGAACAGGAAGAGGCGTGAGACAAGCACGTTGACGAGCGTGTGGTCGAGCGGTGCCGAGACGGCCAGGCCGACGCCGACATAGAGGGCGCTGATGGTCATCGCGCAGAGCAGGCTGCCGAAGACGCCGAAGCGGAGGCTGCTGAGCCCGATGAGAACGTAGAACACCACCGCGAGGTTGCTGATGAAGCCGCCGGTGAGGTACACGAGCGCGCTGGCCACGGCGAGGTCCATGGCCAGCATGGCGATCTGGGTGTTGCGTCCGGGCAGGTGGCGGATGATCAGCGCCAGGGTCGCGCTCAGGTTGAAGAGACACCAGCCGCCGAGGATGAGGTTGACGGCGCTGGTCGTCGCGGTGTGCGGCTGCCCCGGGAAGTTGTTGGCGACGCCAGCGTAGACGAGCACCGCCCAGCGGGCCAGCTCGATGACCCTCTCGACGCCGGCGCGTCGATCACGGTCGAGCTGGACAGGGTGTGCGGCGAACGGCTTGCGCGAGACCTCGGGCGCGACCGCCAGGGGGGCAGCGGGCATACGCTGGGTCAGCTGCTGGGTCACAGCATCGTCCCGCCCGCGACCGCGCAGGACGCGCAATCCGTCGCAGGCCGCGTGCTCACGCGACCAGCCTACCGACCGATCCGGGCGGCGGCGACAAGGACCGGTAACGAATACCCCGGTGACCCTGTAACAGGAATCGCCGCGGCCGTCAGCTCACGAGCAGGGCGGCGCCGCGCTCAGCCCCGCGGTGCTGCCATCGCCACCGCCGGCGGACATGACCACGCTCGCGGTGAGGACGTCGCGGCAGTCGACCGCCCAGCCCAGGGTGAGCAGCGCCGCCACCTCCTGGCCGCCCGCCGGGAGGATGGCGTCGTGGATGCCGGCGTCGCTGATCACCTGGGCCCAGTCCGGCCTGAGGTCGTGGATGTCGAGGTACTGCTGCAGGGCGGCGTCCCCGAACACGGCCGTCTCGTCGTAGAGGTAGACGACGCGCCCCGCCGGGAGCCTGCCGGCGAGGTACCCCGTCCAGGTGTCGATCGAGTAGATACGCCGGCCGGCGAGGTGGACGGCGGCGTAATCCGCAGCGGCCCGGGGCTCGTGGGACGACTCGTAGCTCGCCGCCGCTTTTGCGCTCAGCTGCGGGACCACAGCAGCCGCCGTGCCCGCGGCGACCACGGCGACCATGGCCGACGCGAACCACGCCGGCGGTCGCCGCCAGCGCCGTGGCGCCGGCCACATCGCGCGCCCCAGGCGGCCACGGTGTTCGGACCACGCGGCCGCGCCGTACATGGCCAGCTGCGGGGCCGCGACCAGCGCGAACAGCGAGACGTTGCGCTGCGCCTGCAGCGCCGCGGCGAACACGGCACCCGCCAGCACGACGTCGAAGAGGTCGCGACGGCGGCTCAGCACCCAGGCGATGACCAGCAACGCGGCCTCGACCTCGAAGAGTCGCAGCCAGTTGTCATGGAAGTTGGGTGACTGCCACTCGGTGACCACCCCGGTCAGCGTGGGGTTGGTGAAGGTGGTGGCCACGTACGACCACCACCCGGGACCGGCGGGATTGACCAGCGTGGCCAGCGCGCCGGCGGCGATGGCCGCGCCGAGCAGCAGGCGCGACCTGCGGGTGGCGGTGCGCGTGGTGAGCAGCGCGACCACGGCGATGCCGAGCCCGACGATGAAGCCGGCGTGCAGGTTGGCCCACACTGCGAACAGCGGGGCAAGCAGCAGCAGCGCCCGTGTCGAGCCGCCGCGCCAGCGCATCACCACATGGAGGACCACAGCGGCGCCGAAGAGGCTGATCACCTGGCCACGGACGCCGACAAGCTGGGCAGCGACCAGCGCGCCGACCATCAGGGCGACGGCCATCCAGGGCCCGGCGGGACGACGGTGTGGCGGGATCGAGAGCACGGCGATGAGCAGCGCCGACGACGCGAGCAGGCCCATGAGCAGCGACGCCAGGCCCGGACCGCCGAGGTCGACGACGCGGGCCAGGCCAACCTCGTAGAGCCACTGCTGCCCGACCCACGGGTTGGCGGCGTGCAGAAAGCTGAAAGGCTCGACGGCGGGAATGCCGTGGGCGATGATGTAGTGCCCCATGGCGAGGTGCCACCACACGTCGCTGTCGCGGAAGGGCTGCACGGTGAGCACCAGGCTCAGCAGGGCGGCCCCGATCAGCCAGCTGTTGCGTCGCAGCGTGCTCATCCGAGTGCCTGCTGCAGCTGCGACGGCGGCGTCTGCACCAGCAGCGTGCAGGTGTCACCGGGGGTGGTGGACGACGGTTGCGCCGGCAGGTGCAGGCTGGCGACGCGGTCGCGGGGCGCGAAGGCGACGTTGTGCGGGTCGGCATACACCTGCACCCAGTCGGGCGCATGCGCCATGACATTGCTGAGCGGCGCGTTGGTGTCGAAGAGGACGATGTCGGTGTTGGCGTTGCGCAGGATGGTGTCCCACTGCGGGGTGACCGACTCGACGTCGCCGTAGGTGTACAGCAGCGCGTCACCCATCAGCGCGGCATCACCGAACACGAAAACACGGTCGCCCTGGGCGGAGAGACGATAGGCGAGGTAGCCACCCTCGCCGTACTGGTTGAAGATGCGCAGCGGCTGCGGGGCGGCGGCGAGCCAGCGGGCTGCGCACACCGGGAAGTCCTGTGCGTAGAACAACGAGTCCTCGCGGGTGTGCATCGCTGGGAGCAGCCTGGCGCCGACGTAGATGACCAGGACAGCCCCGCAGAGCAGCATCCAGCTGAGCACGCGGATGGGCACCGGTGGCAGCGCCTTGCGACGCGGCGGGCGGCTGCGCAGCCGTCGCACCAGGATGTCGGCCTGGTTGATCCACACCGGCGTGGACGCGGCGACGAAGAGCGCGATGTGGCGCACCGACTGCAGCGACAGCGCCACCGTCACCAGCACGAGCGCAGCGTCGCGCAGCCTGATGCTGCGGTTGGCCACGACCATGGTCAGCAGGGTGAGCAGCATCAGGCCGAAGAAGCGCACCGACCAGTCATGGAAGTCTGGTGAATGCCACTCGAGGATGAGCGACTGCTGCGCTGCCGACCCCTGCGTGGCAAACGGGTAGAGGATGATCGACGGGCCGTTGAGGTTGATCGCCGAGATCAGCAGGCACCCGACCAGCAGCATCGCGAGGCCGCGCACGCGTGCGATCGGCGTGCGGCCCGGAAGGCCGAGCAGGTGCGCCGCCAGCTCGGCGACGAGCACCACACCCATGAAGCCGAGCCCGATGAGAAACCCAGAGTGAAGGTTGCTCCATACCAGGAAGATGGGCAGGAGCAGCAGCGACAGGCGGCCGCCGCGGCGCAGCTGGTGCTCGGTGAACAGCAGCGTCAGACAGGCAAGCGCGAAGGTGATCATCTGCGCGCGCGGCCCCCAGATCGGGTAGCCGGTGATCACCGCGAGCACCATGCCGCCGCCGAGCACGAACGGGCCCGGGCGATCCAAGCGCGCCCGCAGGAAGATGCACAGCACGCCGAGCCAGGTGACCACGCTGAGCACCGCGACGATCGCCGCCAACCCGGCCCACCGGTAGAGGCCCGCGAACAGAACCTCGGTGAGCCACTCGTGCATCGTCCAGGCGTGATTGCTGACGGTGTAGGTGAAGGGGTCGGTGTGGAGCAGCCCGCCGGCCTGCAGGATCAGCTGGCCACTGCGCAGGTGCCACCAGAAGTCGGGGTCGCGGATGGCGTTGGTGACCGGGAACGCGAGCGCGATGATGACCGCGCTGAGAAACAGCCCGCCCGGAGAGGTGAGCCGGTCGATCAACGACTGGCGGGGCCCGTCGGCGTGGTGTGGAGCGGCGGAGAGAGGCGCGGCCACGGGCGCCGTGCTGATCACGTCGCCGCCATTGTCCCCCGCAATTGCGCAGAGTGACCTCGCGCGACGGTCACGCGCGATCAACGGATTGGTTCTGGGCCAGGCTACGCAGGCGTGACGGCGTGGTCACCGAGCGCTGCGCGGAGCGCGCCATTGAGCGCCTCCGCATCAAACGGCTTGTTCATGAAGGTGACGCCACCGAGCTTGATCACCGCCTCGATCTCGTCGTCGAAGTTGCGCGCGGTGAGCAGGATCACCGGGATCGCGGCCAGGTGTGGCGCTTCACGGATCGCCCGGCACAGTGAGAGGCCGGAGAGCCGCGGCATCATCACGTCGGCGACGACGACGTCGGGGGTCCACTCATCGAGCACCGCGAGCGCCTCGATGCCGTCGGCAGCGGTGCGCGTGACGTAGCCGTCCATGGTGAGGCGCATCTCGAGGAAACGCCGGAGCGAGGCGTCGTCCTCGACGATGAGGATGGCCGCGTTCGTTTGCGAGAGCGGACCCATATAGCAGCGGCTCCTCGTGAACTGACCTGTCGGTTATAGGTCTGGCCGGGGCTGCCTTCGTGCCGCGCAACCACCCTGTGACCCGGCTTCGACCGGCCCCGCACGAGGCAGCGCCGGAGGGCGGCGCGGTGCGGCGTTTCGTGACCGAGACGGCGTCTGCGCGCCGGTATCATGGCCGCCATGGTCCCCCGCCTCAATTTCAACGCGTCGTGACCGCGCAGGGGCAGGCGCCGACGGTCAACCCGTCAGCTCTGTCCGGGGTGCGTTTCCTGTTGACCCAGCGCATCGAGGACCTCGAGTCGGCGGCGGCCCGGCTCGACGCGCGGCTGGCCGACACCGCCGACGCTCGCGAGGAGTTGCGCCGCCGCACCCAGGAGAGCGAGAAGCGCTGGCGCGGCCTGCTCGATCACCTGCAGGGCCTCGACCCCGAGGAGCTCGACAACGGTTTTCGCAGCCTGGCGCGTTTCAGGGCCGACCTCGCCGCGGTGGACGAGCGCTTCCGCGATGTCAGCGCCCGGCTCATCGACCTGCGCGGCGAGCAGGAGGTGCTGCGCTCGGTGTACCGCAGCCTCGATGACCTGGCCGCTGCCGCGGCGCCGCACGCCGACCGCTCACGCGTGCGCGACGCCTCGCGGCAGGTCTTCCCGATCATCGAGGAGGAGCGCATGCGGATCGCCCGCGACATGCACGACGGGCCGGCCCAGTCGATGGCCAACCTCGTGCTCCAGGCCGAGATCCTCGAACGGCTGATCCAGCGCGATCCCGGCCAGGTGGTCAAGGAGCTCGCCGATTTCAAGGACGGCGTCCGCGCCGTGCTCGAGGACACGCGCCGGCTGATCTTCGATCTCCGCCCGATGACTCTCGACGACCTCGGCCTGGTGCCGACCCTGCGCAAGTTCGTCAAAGACTACGGCGACAAGGCCAAGCTCAACGCGCAGCTCCGGGTGATGGGGGAGGAGGTGCGCCTGCCGGGCTCCTACGAGCCGTCGATCTTCCGCATCATCCAGGAGGCGCTCAACAACGCGCGCAAACACGCCAAAGCGCGCAACGTCGAGGTGCTGATCAACTTCCAGGACGACACGGTCACCGCGGTGGTTCGCGATGATGGCGTGGGCATGGACGTGGCCGCCATCGAGGCGAGGATCGACGGCAGCAAGAACCTCGGGCTGATCTCGATGCGCGAACGCGCCGAGCTGGAGAAGGGCACGCTCGAGATCCGGTCGGAGCCGGGCAAGGGCACCGAGGTGAGAGCCGGGTTCCCGATCTGAGGCGGTCCGAGCGGCCCGGAGATGTGAAGGTGCGGGACAATACGGGCATGCGATTCCGCGTCCTGGCCTGCGATTACGACGGCACCGTCGCATCCCAGGGGATTCTCGAACCAGACACCGTCGACTCAATACGAAGGCTGCGCGAGAGCGGGCGCCGCGTGGTGCTGGTGACCGGCAGGATCCTCGACGAGCTGCTCGACATCTGTGACGACGTCGACGTCTTCGACCTCGCCGTCGTCGAGAACGGGGCCCTCCTCTACAACCCGGCGACCGGCAGGCAACAGCTGCTGGCGCCAACCCTGCCGCGACGCTTCGTGGCCGCGCTGCAGGCCCAGGCGGTGACCCCCCTGTCGGTGGGGCGGGCCATCCTCTCCACCTGGGAGCCCTTCGAGTCCGCGGTGGTGCACACCATCCACGAGATGGAGCTCGACCTCCAGATCGTGTTCAACAAGCACTCGGTGATGGTGCTGCCGGCGAGCGTCAACAAGGCCACCGGCCTGACGGTGGCGCTGGACAGGCTCGGGGAGACGGCCGAGGCGACGGTCGCCGTGGGCGACGCCGAGAACGACCTGGTGATGCTCGGCATGGCCGGCTGCGCGGTGGCGGTGGGCAACGCTCTCACCAGCGTCAAGGAGCGCGCCGACCTGGTCATGCCGGGCCGCGCCGGCGAGGGTGTCCGCGAGCTGATCGACCAGATCGTCGCCGACGACCTGGCCTCAGCCCTGGCCCGCGCCGTCCACCGCCGCGCAGGCTGACCCAGGCTGGTCCCGACGCAGCGCCTGCGCCAGTCGCTCGGCGAGCGGTGAGGCGAGTACCTGCTCCAGGGGTAGCGGCAGGGCCTGGCTCCAGTTGGGCCGCAGCTCGGCGGTGGTGCCGGGCACATTGGGGCGCTCCACACAGGCCGCCGCGTCCTCGAGGGCGGCTGCGACCAGCATCGAGGGCGAGGCCGCCAGCGCCCGATGGGCGTTGACGATGACCGTCGCCACGCTGTCGCCGTCGTCGCCGTCGGCGGCGACCCGGGCGACCCGGGCACGGACCTCGGCGAGGGCCGCGTCGTTGACGGGCACCCCGATGGAGCGCACCTCGGCGGTGTCGGCACCGCTCCAGAGGCCGGCGACAGTCGGCAGGTCGTGGGTGGTCACCGTGCTGAGCGCGCGGCGCGGGAACGCCGACGGGTCGGCGTCGGTGAAGTAGAGGAGCACCGAGCCGAGCATCTGCCGCGCGGCCATCTCCTCGCGGACGGCGGGCTCGACGGTGCCCAGGTCCTCGCCCACCACGACCGCGCCGGCGCGGTCGCTCTCGAGGGCGAGGATGTCGAGCATCTCCGCTGCCGGGTAGCGCACGTACACGCCGGTGCGCGGATCGGCGCCTGCGGGGATCCAGAAGAGGCGGAACAGGCCCATGACGTGGTCGACGCGCAGTCCCATGGCGTGGGCGAAGCCGGCCCGGAGCACCGCCACCAGC
Organism: Candidatus Dormiibacter sp.; assembly: GCA_025450495.1. The sequence continues at coordinate 14,095 of JANWHI010000028.1, forward strand.
GGCGCGTATCCGCGGGCGCGCAGCTGGCTCGGGTTCCACGGTGGCTGCGCCCAGTCTTGGCCGAGCGTGTTGAACTCATCGGGCGGCACCCCGACCGAGAAGTCGCGGGCGAAGAGGCCGGGGTCGGCCCAGACGTCGGCGCCGCCGGGGTCGACGCCGATGGGCAGGTCGGTGACCAGGGGCAGAGCCGCGGCGGCGTGCGCCAACTGCTGCTCGAGGAGCCACTGCAGCCAGGCGTGGAACTCGACGGCGGCGGCGGCGCCCACGCGCACCGCCGCCGCCGCGGCGCCGTCGCTCGCCTGCAGCTCGGCGGGCCAGGCGCGGAAGTCGGCGCCGTGGTCCGCGGCGATGACGCTGAAGGTGGCGAAGCGCTCGAGGTCCTCGCCCTGGGCGGCGCGCCAGGCGGCGAACCCCTCCGGCAGCGGCGCGGCGGCGGCGATCCGGCGCAGCGCGTCCAGCTTGATGGCGGCGACGGCGTCGCGGTCGATGCGGCGATCGCCGTTCAGCGCCCGGCCGGCGGCGGCCGCCCGCTCGAGGTCCGCTCCCGGGAGGGTGGCACCGGGCACCTCCTCGACGCGGAGGTACAGCGGGTTGCGCCAGCGTCGGCTGGTGGGCAGGTAGGGGCTGGGCTCGACCGGGGGTGTGACGACGGCCGCGTTGAGCGGGTTGACCAGCGTGAACCGAGCCCCGCGCGCGGCGGCCCATTCACCGAAGCTGCGCAGGTCGGCGAGGTCGCCGATCCCCCAGCTGGCCGCCGAACGCCCGCTGTACACCTGCACCGCCCAGCCGCCGAGGCAAAGCCCCTCGGGCAGGTGGCCGCGGCGGGGGCTGACCACCAGGTGGCGCGGCCCGCCCGGCGTGTTGGCGGCGTGGTAGCCGAGCGGAACGTCCGCACCAACGGTGCCCTCGACGAGTAGCGAGCGGCCGTCCTCGGTGACCAACTCGAGCGGGTGGTCGAGCGTGTCGCCGGGGTGGAGGAACAGCGGGGCCGGTGGGTCGGGGTCCTCGCCACCGAGGGCGGCGCGCACCGCCGCCACCGACTCCGCAGGCGCGACGACCAGCCGGCCCGCCGCGTCGTGGTACTCCGCCTGCACGCCCCAGCTGCGGGCGTGGGTCAATGCGCGGCCCCGACCGCCGTCCGTGTCGAGTGGCCCACAACGCTGGCGCGCTGCGAGATCAGGTTGAGCTCGGCGACGGTGTCCACCACGTCATGGTAATGACCGGTCGCCGACAGAGTGCGCAGGAAGGCGTCGACCACGTCGCCGTCGAACTGGCGACCGCGCTGGTCCACCAGCTCGGCGGCCACCTCGGCGAGCGCTCGCGCGGCTGCGTAGGGACGCCCATGGCTCATCACGTCGTAGGCGTCGACGACGCTGACGATGCGTGCGCCGAGTGGGATGTCCACCCCCTGGAGGCCGTGCGGGTAGCCGGCGCCATTCCAGCGCTCGTGATGATGGCGCACGATCATGCGCACGTCCTGCCAGGTGTCGATGTCCTCGAGGATGGCGGCGCCGATCTCAGGATGCAGCTGCATGATGTCGCGTTCGGCGGGCGTCAGCGCGGTGGGTTTGCGCAGCAGCGCCTCGGGAACCCCGACCTTGCCGATGTCGTGCAGGCAGGCGCCGATCCGGATCGAGAAACGAGAGTCGTCGTCGAGGCCGAGCTCGCGGGCCACCGCCTCGCTGTGCTGGACGAGCCTTTCGGCGTGCTGGCTGGTGGCGCAGTCCTTGGACTCGAGCGTGTTGGCCAGCAGCATGGTGAACCGCTCCAGCATGGGCACGAGCAGGGTGAGGCGGGTGGTGTCCGCTGCCATCTGGCGGCGCTCGAGCGCGCGGCCGGCGACGGTCAGCAGGTGCTCGGCCTTGAACGGCTTGGGGATGAACCCGACAGCGCCGGCCTGCATGCCTCGCATGGCGAGATCGAGGTCGTGGAATGCGGTGACGATGATGCAGGGCAGCACGGGGTCGACACGCTGCGCGTGGTAGATCACCTCGATGCCGTTCGCTGCCGGCATGCTGTAGTCGGTGACCACGAGGTCGAAGTCGCCGGCGGCGGTGATCAGCCTGATCGCCTCGGCGCCGTCGGCGGCGGTGACGACGTCGTAGCCCCCTCTGGCCAGCGCGTCCTGGAGGAATTTGCGCACGAGGCGGTCGTCGTCAGCGATCAGCACCCTGGGCATCACCACCATCGTGGACCGCAGAGCCCCGATGCTCGAAAGTATTTACCTGCCTGTTACAAGTCCGTCACAGCCGCCGTGGAGGAGTTGCGGTCAACGGGCGGCGGCGTCCTCGCGGGCGGGCGGGCGCGACACGGTGGAGCGCAGGCTGTTCTTCCAGTGGGCGCTGACCGCGCGCTGGATCTGCAGGTCGGACCACCACAGCGGCACGAATGCCACCTGGTCGCGCTGGATGCTGATGCGCGAGCAGAGCAGGCGCCGGCGCACCGGCAGGCCGAAGTCGGCGCGCCAGAAGATCTTGTAGATCAGGTAGGCGGCGATCCAGCCGATGAGGAACGCCAGGACAACGCCGAGCAGGGCGGTGTTGACGGGATGGCCGGCGATGTCGATGTCGCTGAAGATGGGCACGGCCATAGGGTAAGCGCCCGGCTCCGACTTTCCTGCAACGAAACGGCAAACAACAAGAGAAAGGACCCGTCAATTGTGACGGGCCCCTCTCGCGGCGTCTGACAATCGGCGGGTCAGGCGCTGACGGTCGGTGCCACCTCGGGCAGCGGCTCGGCGTCGGCCACGTCGGCCTCAGCCACGTCCTCCTCGTCATCCTCGTTGTCTGCCGTCAGCGCGGCGAGCGCCGCGGCGGCCTCCTCCTCCTCGTAGAGGCGCGCGGCCTCTTCCCGGAGCTTCTGGTAGTAGTCGAGGCCGGTTCCCGCGGGAATCAGCTTGCCGATGATGACGTTCTCCTTGAGACCGCGAAGCTTGTCGATCTTGCCGGAGATGGCCGCCTCGGTGAGCACGCGGGTGGTTTCCTGGAACGATGCCGCCGACAGCCATGAGGCCGTGTTCAGCGCTGCCTTGATGAGCCCGAGCAGAACGGTTCCGGCGATGGCGGGCTCGCCGCCCTCGCTGAGCGCCTTGGCGTTGGCCTCCTCCCACTCGAACTGCGAGACGATCTCGCCGGGCAGCAGGTCGGTGTCACCGGCGTTGTCGATGCGCACCTTGCGCATCATCTGCCGGACGATCACCTCGATGTGCTTGTCGTTGATGTCGACGCCCTGGCTGCGGTACACGCTCTGCACCTCGCGGACCAGGTAGTTCTGGACATCCTCGCGGCCGCGGACGAGCAGCAGCTCCTGCGGGCTGATCGAGCCCTGGGTGATGCGGTCGCCGGCGACGACGTGGTCGCCGTCGCGCACGATCAGCTGCGCCGACGCCGGCACCGCGTACTCGCGCGTGTCCTCCTCGCTGGTGCGCACCAGCACCTCGTTCTTGCCAACCTTGACCACACCAGCGTACTTGGCGCGGACGGTGACCTCGTTGCCGTTGTCGTCGCTGCCGTGGAGCAGCTCGGCGTTCTCGGCCACCACCTCGGCGTTGGCCACGAGCACGGTGAACTTGGGCGGGATCGGGTAGGTGGTGTCGAAGACGTCGCGCGAGGTGACCTTCACCTTGAGCGCCTTGGCCTCGGTGCGGACGGTCTCGACCTCGCCGTCGGTCTCGCTGATCAGCGCCTTGCCCTTGGGCACGCGCGCCTCGAACAGCTCCTCGACCCGGGGCAGACCCTGGGTGATGTCCGAGCCGCCGGTGGCCACTCCGCCGGTGTGGAATGTGCGCATGGTCAGCTGTGTGCCCGGCTCGCCGATCGACTGCGCGGCGATGACGCCGACCGCCTCGCCGATCTCCACCAGCCGTCCGGTGGCGAGGTTGCGGCCGTAGCAGAGTCGGCAGACGCCCTCGCGCGCCTTGCAGGTCATGATGCTGCGCACCCGGACGCGGGGCACATTCTCACGCTGCGTGTAGGCCCGCCGCGCCGCCTCGTCGGTGATCTCCTCGCCCGCCGTGGCCACGGTCTGGCCCTCGACGACGACGTCCTGGGCGGCGATGCGGCCGGCGATGCGCTCGATGGCGCGGTCGCCGAGCAGAGGATCTTCGAGGTCGACCCAGATGCCCGCGGTGGTCTCACAGTCGTCGATGCGGACGATGACGTCCTGGGCGACGTCGACCAGGCGCCGCGTCAGGTACCCCGAGTCGGCGGTGCGCAGCGCGGTGTCGGCGAGGCCCTTGCGCGCGCCGTGCGTGGAGATGAAGTACTCGAGGACGGTGAGGCCCTCGGAGAAGTTGGCTTTGATGGGCAGGTCGATGATCCGTCCGGTGGGGTCGGCCATGAGGCCGCGCATGCCCGCGATCTGGCGGATCTGCTGGGTGGATCCGCGTGCTCCGGACTGGGACATCATCAGCACGCTGTGGAAGCGGTCGAACGACTTCATGGTCACGTCGGTGACGTCGTCGGTGGCCTTGGTCCAGATCTCGACGGTCTTCAGGTAGCGCTCGTCGTCAGTGATCAGGCCGCGGCGGTACTGCAGGTCGACGTCCTCGACCTGCTTCTCGGCGGCGAAGATCAGGCCGGCCTTGGCGCCCGGGGTCTTGATGTCCATGGCGCTGACGGTCACACCGGCGCGCGTCGCATAGTGGAAGCCGAGGCGCTTGATCTCGTTGACGATCTGCGCGGTACGCTCGGACCCGTGCAGGTCGTAGCACTCCTTGACGAGCTGGCCCAGCTTGCGCAGGTCCATTACCTCGTTGCGGAAGGTGATCGAGCGCAGGTCGCTGTGGGTGCCCGCCTCACCGAGCGGTAGCACGGCGTTGAAGAGCACGCGGCCGACCGTGGTGGTGATCAACGAGGTCCCCTGCGGCGCCTCTTCCGAGGCACGGAACGCCTCGACGTGACGGGCCGGCATGCGCACCCGCACGTGGTCGTGCAGGCCGATGCGGTCGTGCTCATAGGCGAGCTCCGCCTCCTCGGCTGAGGAGAAGGCCTGCAGGACACGAACCGCGTCCTGCTCGGTGGGCGGCGCGGTCATCTCCTGGGTGAGGTAATAGGAGCCGAGCACGATGTCCTGCGACGGGGTGACCACGGGGCGTCCGTCCGAGGCGCTGAGGATATTGTTCGACGACATCATCAGGTTCTTGGCCTCGGCCACTGCCCCGCTGAACAGCGGCACGTGCACCGCCATCTGGTCGCCGTCGAAGTCGGCGTTGAAGGCCTTGCACACCAGCGGATGGATCTGGATCGCCTGCCCCTCGACGAGCACCGGCATGAACGCCTGGATGCCGAGCCGGTGCAGGGTCGGCGCGCGGTTGAGCAGCACGGGATGGTCGGTGATGACCTGGTCGAGCACGTCCCACACCTCAGGGCGCACGCGCTCCACCATGCGCTTGGCGCTCTTGATGTTCTGGGTGAAGTTCTGGCTGACCAGCTCGCGCATCACGAACGGCTTGAAGAGCTCGAGCGCCATCTTCTTGGGCAGGCCGCACTGGTGCAGC
>JANWHI010000029.1 GCA_025450495.1 Candidatus Dormiibacter sp.
CTTTCTGGGCCTATCCAAACGTTCCAGCCGGCGACGGCTAGCTGCCGCCGCGTCTCGCACGGCGCCTGATTAGATCGCTTCAGCCGGCGCCTTAGCTTGGCTCGAGATCGACAACAACGGGTGCATGGTCGCTCAACCTGTCGGCAAGCGCGTCGCCTCGATGGCCGGCTTCCACACCACTGTCCAGGTCGGGACGCAACGACAACGCTCAGTTGCAGGATGTCAACAGGAGCAGTGAACCGTCATGTAGTAGAGGGGGTCCTTGCACACCGTATCGGCTATGGATGACCCTGCACCCCCTCCCCAAAGATTGACCTGTAGCTGCAGGTTGGGTATCGGCGTTTGGACCGGCGAATTGACGGTGAATCCGTCGTCGGTACCGGTGCAGACTGGAGGGCCACTCGGTACCGCGGTTACCGACTGGACATTGTTTTGTGTTCCATCGGCCTGAGGCGTGTTGTAGTAAGCGACTTCGAGAGTGCACTCTGCCGAGGCGTTGGAGCCCACAAGCTGGAAGGTGGTCGCCTGAAAACCGCTGGGAGCGGCTGCGGATGGGACAAACTGGTAAGCGCATGTTTCGCTGCCGCCAGTTGAGCCACCGCCAGTGGAGCCACCGCCCGACGCAGCGCCGCACCCGGTGAGCGCGACGACGACCGATCCAGCAGTGACGACGAGGAGAGCCTTCAGCTCGATACGCCTTCTCATGGCGTAGTGACGGTCGATGACGACACGGCCGCGTAGATCGCCGCGATGAACAGAATCGAGATGGCAACGGAGATGAGGCCAAGGACTAGGCCGGTGATCGCCATGCCCTTTCCCGCGCCCCCGAGGCGCTTGGATCGGCTGATACCGACACCACCGAAGATCACCGCGAGCACCCCCAGGATGATTGCGATGTAGTCGACGAATGGGATGAACATGAGTACCGCGCCGACGATGCCGAGCACGCCTGCAGCTGTGCCAATGCCGTTGGACGGTGGGACCCCGACCACATACTGTTGCGGCGCCATCCCCTGCGGCGGGTAGTAGGCCTGCGGCGGTGGCCCGCTGGGAGTGTTTGGCGATACCACAGGCGGTGGCAGGCTATTGGGTCCCTGTGTCGGTGTCCGCATCGCCATGTCAGTTCCCCCGAGGCGCAGTTCGTCACAGTGACTTCCAGCACGTAGGCGAGCCGCTCAAAGTGCGAGGGTTCAGACGTTGTTCGCCCTCTCCCCCGCCGTCTTTTCGGGACGGTGCGCTCGTCGCCTGCTTTCCACATGAGCTACATGTACTAGGGCACCGGGTTTCGTCGGGATCTGCAAACCGTCTGCCGCAAGGGCGGACGCGAAAGGCCGCGCCGACGGAGTGCCTGGTAGCCGACGCGATGCTGTCACGCGTCGCTGGTACTGGCCGCCTGGCGCGCAACGTAAGAGCTAGCCGTACTACCCAATCCCGGCGGGAGGGAACGGCTCGAGAAGCCGGGGGCGCTGGACGACGCTTGCGCCTTGCCATCCAGCGCCCGCACCAAAGTCTACCCCTGCCATCGGGCCGGATTCGCGCTGCGCGAGTGGAAGGGGGCGCCGGGTGAACTCGCCAGAACATCCCGGCAGCGGACGGTTTGTCAGCGCGTTCTACGGGCATCCTCACCGTGAGAGAAGCGCCGGGCCATCGGTACTGGGAGAGCGCTGTAGCAAGCGTTTCGGCCGGAATTCGTATTTGCTCAGCAGAAAACTACTCAGCGGATATACATGAAGTTGCGTCGTAGGACATCGAGGTTGTCGACAGCGAGCCCGGTGCCGCGCACGGTGCACTGCTCGGGCTCCCCGGCGACGCGCGCCGACATGCCGGTGAGGTGCGCGACATGACGCTCGATGCCCTCCAGCCGCGCCCCTCCACCGGTGAGCACGATGCCGGTGCCGCGGACATCGCGGTGGAGAGCGGCGGGAGTGTCGTCGAGGACCTCGAGCAACGCGGCGTCGAGAGGACGCAGGTACTCGGTGACCAGCGGCGACAGCTCGTGCGATGAGAGCAGCACACCGCCGATCTCCGCGGTGCGCTCCTCGTGGCTTGCCGCCACCAGCAGGTGCGCGGCCGCCCGGAGCTCGGCGCGATCGAGGTCAACGCCGTGCATCGTCTCGACGTGCGCCGCGAGGCGATCAAACAGGTCCTCCGATCCGTTGACCAGGGATCGCGCCGCCACGGTGCCCTCCAGCGCGAGCACGGCGACGTCGGTCTTGCCGGCGCCGATGTCGATGACGAGGTGAGCGTGCGCCGAGGTGACCGTCAAACCGGCACCCATGGCGGCGGCGATGGCGGCGTCGATCAGGTAGACGGTTCGTGCCCCGGCGCGCGCAGCCGCCTCGAGGACGGCGCGCCGATCGTCGCCGCTCATCCCGGCGCGCACCGCCACCACCAGGTCGGGCTTGAAGATGCGCTGCCGGCCGACCGCTCGGTTGACGGCCAGCTGCATCAGCACCGAGAGCGCGCGTTGATCACGAACGTCGCCTCCGCGGATCGGCCGGCGCAGCTCGATGGTCCTGTCCTCGACCGCAGCCTCCAGCGCCGAGGTGCCGAGGAGGGTCAGCCCGGCGTCACCGTCGCGGATGGCGACAACCGCGGGTTCGGCGATCAACGACGCCTCGCCGCGGGTCACCACTCGGACTGTCGACGTGCCCAGGTCGACCCCGAGCTTCTTGCCGAGCACGGGTCGCTCTAGTCGCCGACGACGCCGCTGAAGTCGCGTGCGGCGGTGTCGGCGTCGCCGCTCACGGCGACGCGCTCGATGTCGGCGCCGAGGCCGCGCAGCTTCTCCTCGAGGGCCTCGTAGCCGCGGTCGAGGTGGTACACCCCGTCGAGCTCGCTGGTGCCATGAGCACACAGCGCAGCGATGACCAGGGCTGCCCCGGACCGGATGTCGGGGACCGTGGCGCGCGTCGACCTGAGCTCGACGGGGCCGTCGATGATCGCGCTGCGACCCTCCACGCTGATGCGCGCGCCGAAGCGCAGGAGCTCGGGCACGTGTCGGAAGCGGTTCTCGTACAGGGCCTCGCTGACGATGCTGACGCCCCTCGCCTGGGTCATCAGCGCGCAGAACTGCGGTTGCAGGTCGGTGGCAAACCGGGGGTGCGGCCAGGTGGTGACGTCGACCGCGTGCAGCGGGGCACTCCTCACACGCACGTGGCTGGCTCCCTCGACGACATCGGCGCCAGCGCTGCGCAACTTGTTGATCAACCAGCGCACATCGCTGGTGCGCATCCGGTCGACCAGGACGTCGCCTCCCGTGGCGGCGGCAGCCACCATGTACGTGCCCGCCTCGATGTAGTCGCTGGTGACGCTGTGGGTGGTGCCGTGCAGCAGACCGGGCTGGCCCTCGATGACGATCAGCTCCGATCCGGCGCCGGTGATGTGTGCCCCCATGCCCACCAGGCAGCGCACCAGGTCGAAGACGTGCGGCTCGCGCGCGGCGTTGGAGATGACCGTGATCCCCTCGGCGAGCACGGCGGCCATGATCAGGTTCTCGGTGCCGGTCACCGTGGGCATGTCGAGGTCGATGCGCGCGCCTCGCAGCCGGCTCGATCGCGCCGTGTACATGTCGGTCAGCTCGTCGACGTCGGCGCCCATCAAGCGCAGGCCTTCGAGGTGCTGCTCGACGCGTCGCATGCCGATGTCGTCCCCGCCCGGCCGCGCGATGGCAGCCTCACCGGCACGCGCGATCAGCGCCCCGAACAGGAGGAAGGAGCCACGCATCCGCCGGGTCAGCTCGGCGCCGATCTCCCTCGAGGAGACCTTGGCGGCATGCAGCCGCCACGACGACGCGGACAGCCGGTCCACGCGCACCCCGAGGTGGCGCAGCATCGCCGCCATGGCCTCGATGTCCTCGATGTCGGGGACGGTGCGCACCTCAAGCGGCTGGTCGGTGAGCAGCGCAGCGGCCATGACCGGCAGGGCGGCGTTCTTGCTCCCCGAGATCGACACGGTACCGTGCAGAGGTCGCGGTCCGGCAATACGGAGAAGGTCCATGGGCGCCGTAAACGTATCCGAGTCGGGGTCGGTCCTGCGGCCTCGGCAGGCAGATCGATCGACGTATCGGCCAAACTGGGAGCGCCAACGGCGACCCATTCGGAGTGACAAGACCATGGCCACGGCCACCGCGACCTCTCTCGGCAGGATCGAGAGCCTCCTCGGGGAGGAGGCGCGCAGCTTGCTCGAGCACCGCTGCGAGACGGTGCCAGGCGAGATGCTCCACCTGCCCGGCCCGGACTTCCTCGACCGCGTGCTCACCCCCAGCGATCGCAACGTCCGTGTGCTCCGCAGCATGCAGGCCCTCTTCGACCACGGCCGGCTGGCGGGCACCGGGTACCTCTCGATCCTCCCCGTCGACCAGGGCATCGAGCACTCGGCGGGCGCCTCCTTCGCCCCCAACCCGGCGTACTTCGACGGCGAGAAGATCGTCGAGCTGGCGGTCGAGGGCGGCTGCAACGCCGTGGCCTCGACGTTCGGCGTCCTCGGCTCGGTGGCGCGCCGCTGGGCGCACCGCATCCCGTTCATCGTCAAGCTCAACCACAACGAGCTGCTCACCTATCCCAACCGCTTCGACCAGGTGATGTTTGGCGACGTGCAACAGGCCTGGGAGATGGGCGCGGTGGCCGTCGGCGCCACCATCTACTTCGGCTCCGAGGAGTCGATGCGCCAGCTGCAGGAGGTCACCGAGTCGTTCCACGAGGCTCAGGAGCTGGGCATGGCGACGGTTCTGTGGTGCTACCTGCGCAACGACGCCTTCAAGAAGGACGGTGTCGACTACTCCACGGCCGCCGACCTCACCGGGCAGGCCAACCACATGGGCGTGACCATCCAGGCGGACATCATCAAGCAGAAGCTGCCCACCAACAACGGCGGCTACACGGCCATCGGCTTCGGCAAGACCAATCCCGCCGTGTACGACAGGCTGACCACCGACAACCCCATCGACCTGACCAGGTACCAGCTGCTCAGCTGCTTCGCAGGACGCTCGCCGCTGATCAACAGCGGTGGAGAGTCCAAGGGCGCCGGCGACCTCGCTGAGGCGGTGCGCACGGCGGTCATCAACAAGCGCGCCGGCGGCACCGGCTTGATCACCGGACGCAAGGCGTTTCAGCGCCCCATGGCCGAGGGCATCGAGCTCCTCAACGCCGTCCAGGATGTGTACCTCCTCGACGAGGTCAGCGTCGCGTGACCAAGTGGGAGCTCCCGGACGGCGACAGCGAGATCGCCGCCCCGGACGATGACGCCGGCACGTCCACGGCGGTGGTCGAGCACGTCGCCGCGCCGGACGAGGGCGTCCAGGACCAGCCGCTCGATTCCACCAACGACGACGAGGTTGCCCGCACCAGGGGGCGACCGCGGCCGCGCCCGAGCAACGTGGTGGTGCTGCTCGGCGTGGTGCTCGTGGTGGTGATCGCGCAGGCGGTGATCAGCTGGCTGTCGTTCGGCGTCACCAAGCAGCTGCGCGACCAGTCCGCGATCGCCAACGGCCTGCAGCGATGCATCATCCAGGCGCAGCTCAACGAGAACAGCACCACCGACCCGTCAGGGACGGCCTACAAGGCTGCGGTGCAGAGCTGCCTCAACAGGTAGGCGCTCAGCGGGCCCCC
>JANWHI010000030.1 GCA_025450495.1 Candidatus Dormiibacter sp.
CCGCGGACCGCGACCCAGACCGAGCTCAACGCCGCCCTCCGCACCCGGGCGCGCAACCACCACCCCGCCCTCCACCACCACGAGCCGCGCGCCGAGCGCCGGTTCAAGGAGGTCAACGAGGCCAACGAGGTTCTCAGCGATCCCGAGAAGCGTCGCAAGTACGACGAGCTCGGTCCCCGCTGGCGCGAGCACGAGGCGTGGGAGAAGGCAGGCAGGCCGGGCGCCTCACCGTTCGGTGGGTCGCCGTTCGGCGGCGGGGGTGGCGCTGGCAACGGCGGCCCTCAGGTGGAGTACCGCACCGTCTCCCCGGAGGACCTCGAGGGCATGTTCGGCGACGCCGACCCCTTCTCGGACTTCTTCCACTCGATGTTCGGCCGGTCCGGCGGGGCGGCGGCTCCGCGATCCCGTGGCCGCACCCGCGCCGCGCCGCCACGTCGCGGCCAGGACGTGGAGGGCAGCGCCGAGATCGCTCTCGAGGAGGCATACACGGGCACCACGCGGACCGTTGAGATCACCGACCAGACGGCGCAGAGCCGCCGCATCGAGGTGCAGATCCCGCCGGGCGTCGCCGATGGGGCACGAGTGAGGGCGGCAGGGCAGGGTGGCAAGGGGAGCTCCGGCGCCGCGGCGGGCGACCTGTTCGTGGCTGTTCGGGTCCGACCACACCGGCGGTTCACGCGCGAGGGCGACAACCTGCGGGCCGTCGTCGAGGTCCCGCTCGACACCGCCCTGCTGGGGGGCGAGGTGCCGGTGGCGACGCTGCGCGGCACCACCGCCCAACTGCGAGTGGCGCCGGGCACCCAGAACGGCACCAAGCTACGCCTGCGGGGCCTGGGCATGCCCTCGCTGCGCGGAGGCGGCCATGGCGACCTTATCGCCGAGGTCAGCGTCCGCATGCCCGCCCAGCTGACCCCAGAGGTGCGGGTGCTGGCCGAGGCGCTCCGTGCCGAACGCGAGGGGCTTGCCTAAACGGCGACCCCGTAGAGGTCGTGCAGCCGGGTGCGGAGGTCAGCCTCGGAGATCGCGCCGGGCACGACGGTGAGCAGCCGTCCGCCGGCGTCGTAGAAGGCGGTCACCGGCATGCCCATCGCGCCCAGGTCGTCGTGCAGGCCGCTGTGCTGCGCGCCGCCGCTGTCGATGGCAAGCGGCCACCAGTCGATGCCGTAGCGGCGCGCCATCGCCAGGCCGTCGCCCGTCTCTTCGGAGTCGACGCCGGCGAAGGTGACCTTGCCCTTCAGCTCCGCCGACACCGTCGCCAGGCCGGGCAGCTCTCCCTGGCAGGCGGTGCACCACGAGGCGAAGAAGTCGACGACGACGGGGTGACCGCGCAGCCCGGCGAGGGTGACCTGACCCGAGCCGCCGAGGCGGGGCAGCTGCCATGAGGTTCGCTGGGTGCTGACCGTGCCGGGGGGCGCCGCCTGCGGGGTCTGGCGCACGGCGAAGAACACCGCTGCGAGGGCCACCGTCGCGAGGACCGCAACGCGGAGGAGCAGGGTGCGCGAGGGGCGGCGTGCGCTCACGAGTGCGATTGTCCCACCGGGGCATTGACCGCCCCGCCGCACGAACTGCCGGCGCGCCGCTATGGCGCCGCATCGACCGCATAACGGAGCAGGAGGTGCTCGCCGGCGCGGCGCACCGAGCGCAGCCGGCCGGCGCGGGCAAATGGCGGCAGCGCGACGCCCTCGACGAGGCTGAGGCGCCCGGTCCCTCGACCGGCCAGCTGGGGTGCGACGGTGAGGAACAAGTCGAGCGGGGTGGGGTTGGGGTCGGGGTTGGGGTCGGGGTCGGCCAGCAGGCTGCCGAACAGGTGCGGGCCGCCCTCGCACAGGATCGGACCGCCGCCGCCGAGGGCGCGAGCGGCTTCGAGAATCGTCGCGATGTCGACGCGTCGCTGCGGGGGTGCGGGCGTCAGCACACCGAAGGGTGTCTGCGGTGTGGTGACCGCGGCGACATCGGGGAGGGAGTCCTTGCTGCCGCTGACCGCCAGCAACGGAGCGGGCGTGACGGGGAGCCCGGCAGCGGCGCGCAGAGCGCTGAGGTCGTCGGCGCGATGCGGCGCGAGCGTGGCCGGCGTCCACTGGTGTTTGCCGGCCACCCGCACCGTCCCGACCCCGACGACGATCACCCCCGCCACGGCACGGAGCATCGCCATGAGCAGGCGATCGGCGGGGACGCCGCCGCCGACAGCCGCGGAGTCGCCACTGCCCAGCCCGTAGCTGACGACGCCGTCGATGGTGCTGACGAAGTTGACTGCGATGCGGTCGGCGGAGAGCAGCAGCGCGGCGCCGTACTCCTCCTCGAGCACGCACCGCGGGGGCGCCTGCTCGGCGTCGGCGAGGACCTCAAAGATCGCTGGTGGCGGCACTCAGGTGGAGTGAACGCCGACCGCCGTACCAACCCCGTAGGTCACCGCAGCGGCGAGCGCCGCAATCGCCAGCTGGCGGGCGGCGGTGCGCACCTTCGACTTCCCGGTGAAGCTGGCGACGGCCACGCCCACGACGATCGCCATCACAGCGCCGAGGATGATCGATGCGACGACGGCCGGTGTCCCGCTGGAGAAGAACCACGGCAACAGCGGCACCAGGGCGCCGAACGCGAAGCTGCCCAGCGACGACGCCGCTGCGGCGCGAGGCGAGCCGATCGAGCCGGGGTTGACGCCGAGCTCCTCGCGAGCGTGCACCTCGAGCGCCAGGTCCGGATCGCGGGCTAGGGCCGTGGCCACCTCCTCCGCGGCGCCGGCGGGGACACCGCGCGAGACGTAGAGCGCGACCAGCTCCTTGTGCTCGGACTCCGGGTGGCGGCGCAGCTCCTCTCGTTCGATGCCGACCTCGCGCTCGATCAGCTCGCGCTGGGCGCTCATCGACACGTACTCGCCGGTGGCCATGGAGAAGGCGCCGGCCACCAGCCCCGCGAAACCGGCCAGTCGCACCACGCCCGGGGCGGGGTGGGCAGCAGCCACGCCGAGGATCAGCGAGACGTTGGTCAGCAGGCCGTCGCTGACGCCGAATACCGCCGCGCGGGCCGCGCCACCCTGGACGTCGCGGTGATGCTCGTGGCGGTGCGGCGGGGTCACGGTTGCCGCGCGTCGGGTCTTGAGCTCCACGCTCCCAAGGTTACTTTGCGAGGGGGAGAATGCGGACGCGGCCCATGCCGGTGTGGCGGTCGGTCTTGTCCACGGACGGCTGGCGGGGCTGTTCTCCGGGGCGGCCGAAGTAGTAGCCCTGGGCGCAGTGCACGCCCAGGCGCTTGAGCGCCTCCGCCTCCTCCATGGTCTCCACGCCCTCGGCGACCGCGGTGGCGTTGATCTGCTCGATGAAATAGATGAGGCCGTGCAACAGGGCGCGGCGAGCGAGGTCGCGATGAATGTCGCGGATCAGCGACATGTCGAGCTTGACGATGTCCGGCTTGGTGCTGAGGATGTGGCTGAAGGTGGCGAAGCCGGCGCCGGCGTCGTCCACCGCGTAACGCATGCCGCGGAACCGCAAACGGGCAACGGAGCTGTTGAACTGCGGGTAGTCGCCGATCGCGGCGTGTTCGGTGACCTCGATGACGACACGGTCGGTGCCACGTTCCAGGAGGGTCGCGAACTCGGTCGTGACGGCGGTCTCGGGCGACACGTTGATCGCCAGGTAGGTGCCGTTGGGCAGCCCGTCGAGATGGCCGAGCGCCGACCGCACCGCTGCGAGCTCGAGCTCGCAGCCCAGCCCGACGTCGTTGGCGGCGGCAAACCAGACGTCGGGTGGCTGCGGCGTCTCGCCCTCGAAACGGGCCAGCGCCTCGAACCCGACAGGGGCCTCGCTGACCAGGTCCACGATGGGTTGGAGCACCGTGATGAGCCGGTTCTCACGGAGGATGGCGCGGATCTGGGCGCGCTTCTGAAGACGGGCGACCGCCTCGCGCTCCTCCCGCTCGAGCTGCTCGGCGTAGATGCGCGCCAGCATGCGCATGAACCGCACGTCGCGCTTGCCCACGCTGTGGTCGGGGCGGCGGCTCAGGCACGCCATCGTGCCCCACACCCGCCCGTCGGGAAGGCTGACCGGGACGCCCACGTAGCTGCCGACCTGCGCGGCGCTGGTGACGGGCATCGCCGCAGCGACAGGGTTGGCCATGGTGTCAGGGATTGCCTCGGGCAGCCGGCCGTCGCACATCGCCTTGCAGTACATCCAGCCAAGCGGGACACGCAGCTCCGTGCTGAGGCGGAAGATCGCGGCGTCCCCTGTCACATGCCGGAACACCTGTTCGCCGCCCGCGAACTCGGCAACGAAGGCCACGTCCATGTCGAGGTATTCGCGGGCGGCTTCAAGGATGTCGTCGACCAGCAGGCGCATCGGTTGCTCGAGCGCCAGAGCGGTGAGGGCTACGTCGCCGGGTGTGTTCTCGCCTTGAGTCACGGCCCATCCACATGGTTCGCGTCAATCGGTCACAGCCGACACTCGTGGTTGACAAACCGCGAACCGGCCGCGGTTGCCAGACTGCGACACGTTCGTGACGCAGCCGGACCGTTTCAGCCCGTTTGGGGTGCCGACGGGGCCGTCACCTCGCGCTCGCCGCCGAGGCCGCCAGTCTGGACTGCGGGCACCTCACCCGGCGCGCGCGCGGCGGCAACCTCGGCGTTGACGGCGCCACCGAGCATGACGATCTGCCCGAGCAGGAAGAAGTAGAACAGCAGCACGAAGATGAAGCCGAAGGTCTGGCCCCACTGCGGACTGTTGGTGACCAGCCCGAAGTACAGCGGAAACACCAGCGTCAGGCCTTCGAAGATCACACCCGCCGAGATGGCGCCGGGGATGATGTCGCGCACCCTCTGACGGCGGTTGGGCACCACGAAGTAGATGATGCCGAAGAGCAGCGCCGCATCCACAAGGCCGGCGACTGCCTGCAGGATGAGACCGGCCGGGCCGGTGCGGAAAAAGTCGGGGACGCCGGGAATCGATTGGAGGAGCCCGAGCAGGCTGCCGCTGGCCACCAACGGCACGGCCATAACGGTGAAGATCACCACCATGCCGATGGCCATCAGCTTCTGGCGCACGAAGCCTCGCGTCTTGCAGCCGTAGAGGGCGTCGAGCCCCTGCTCGATGGCGCCGAACAGCGACGAACCGCTCCAGATCAATCCCACAGCGCCGACGACAGCAAAGACGCCAGAGCTACGCCGGAAGTCGTCGAGTGCAGTCACGATCTGACAGTTGCCGCCCGACTGCTGGGCATGGCACGACGGGAAAGCTGCCAGCACCTGCTGCACCACGGTGGCGCGCGTCCCCGGGTCGCGCAGTGCCAGGCCGACGGCGCTGATGGCGAGGAAGACCATCGGAAAGAAGGCGAAGAACAGGTTCCAGGCAATGATCGTCGCCCAGTTCGGCCCCTGAGCCGCCAGGAAACGCCGCACCGCACGGATGGGCAGCGCGCCGAGGAGCTTCGCCTTCACGGCTGACATGCTAGGCGACGGAGCGCAGAGGTCCTCGCCGGCGCCAGGCGCACATCGAGCCTTGCCATGTGACGTCGGCACCACGACTGCGTCACGCGATGCGCCGGGCCGGCGCGGAGTGGGTACCGTCTGCAGTGGACGCGTGGGGCGGTTGACGAGAGGGTTTGATGCTTGACGACATCACCGCGAGTGGTTGCCATCGAGGTTGACGCGGCGCAGGGGGATCGCATCGCGCTGGCGCGGTGGGTCGCCGTCGCCCTGGCACTCGTGCAGGCGCTCACGGCCAGCCCGCCGCTGATTGGCAGCCCAGGCCTGCCGTGCGTGGTGCTGGCGCTCGTGTGTGTGTACAACATCCCGGCCAGCCTGGCAGGGCGCTGGCAGATCGCCTCTGCCCGGCGTATCGTGGCGGTGGCGTGCTTCGCCGACGTGCTGTTGGCAGCGGCGTGGCTGATGCTTGGCAGCAACGACGCCAGCGCCCAATCCTTCGTGGTCTTCCTGCCGGTGCTGCTGGAGTGCGCCGTCCTGGCCCGCTGGCGGGGAGTGCTGCCCGCCAGCGCGGCGGCGCTGGTGGCCATCGGCATCTTCTTGCTTGTAGGAGACACGCAGTTCCACCGCACCATCGGCGTGGGTGACGCCTCGTTTCCGGCGCTCACCGTGGTGTTGGTCAGCGTGTTGGCGGGCGCGTTCACCAGCCAGAGCCGTCGCCAGCGGCTCGCTCTCATCGACAACGCGGCGACCGACCCGCTCACCGGTACCCGCAACCGGCGCGGGCTCACCGCTGCTCTCGGCTCACTCCCCCGGGTGCCCTTCGCCGTTGTGGCCATCGATGTCGACAACCTGAAACCGATCAATGATGAGTACGGCCATCACGCCGGCGATGTGGTGCTCCGCACGGTGGCCGGGGTCATCTCGGAGATCGCCCGCAGCGGCGACATCATTGCTCGCGTCGGCGGCGACGAGTTCGCTGTGGTCCTGCTGGCGCTCGACGCCGGCGAGGCAGTCACGGTCGGCGAGAGGATGCGTGCCGCCATGCACGGCGCCAGCATCCCGCGAGGGCGTGTCCGCGTGTCCGTCGGCGTCGCGATTGGAGCGCCGGGCGCCAATGCGCTGGCGGTCTGGCATGAGGCCGACGCCGCCCTGCTCGAGGCCAAGCGTCGTGGCGGGGACCGGGTGGCCGACACTCCTGGGCTGTCTGTCCAGCATGCGCAGCCGCCCCGCGTCACCGCGGTCATCGAGGCGGTCATCGCCAACCGCACCGTCGACATCGCCTTCCAGCCGGTGGTGTCATTACGGACCGGCAGGGTCGCCGGGTATGAGGCGCTGGCGCGGCCGCCGGGTTGGAGCCAGGCGAGCGTGGACCCCCTGTTCCGCGCTGCTCATCACCTTGGCCTCGCTCGCGACCTCGACTGGGTATGCCGGCGTGCTGCCCTCGACTCCATCTCCAGGCTTCCTCCGCGCTCCGTTGTGTTCCTCAACGTGACTGTCGCTGCCTTCCTCGACCCGATTCATGATGTCGACCAGATGCTGCTGGTGGTCGCGGCAGCTGGCGCCAAACCGACGCAGGTGGTGCTCGAGATGACCGAACGGGAGCATATTGTCGATCTGGGCCGGCTGCGCCACGTCATCGCTGCCTATCGCGAACACGGGTTCCGCATCGCGCTCGACAACGTTGGTGAGGGTCAATCGAGTCTCGAGGTCCTCGTCGCCGCTGTCCCAGACTACCTCAAGGTGGCGCGTAGCCTGGCGATGGCCGCCGACACCTCCGGGGCCCGGGCGGCTATCGAGGCCGCCGTCACCTTCGCTCGGGCGACTCAGACCGCGGTGATCGCTGTGGGGATCGAGACCGCCGCGATCGCTGCCCGGCTGGCCGACCTGGGGGTGACCTACGGTCAGGGCAACTGGCTGGCGCGGCCGGCCATCGATGTTGGCGAGATCCCCGTCCGCGGCCGTGTCATCGCGCCGCTGCCAGCGACCGGTGACGAGGATCGCGTCAGCCCACCGGCTCACCTCGGCGCCTAGCCGCGTCGTCTGCGCAGTGCAGGCGGTATCGCTGCCCTACCTGGCCACCGGCGCGTGCGCCAGTTCGCCGATCAC
This sequence comes from Candidatus Dormiibacter sp., assembly GCA_025450495.1. The sequence goes on from JANWHI010000030.1 coordinate 7,517, forward strand.
CGCGTCGGCCACCTGGGAGGTGCCCACCGCTGTGGGGTCGTCGCGACTCGGCTTCATGTCGTAGGTGACGGCGGTGCCATCGGCGATGACCTTGGCGATCGCGGCCTCGAGCCGGTCGCCGGCATCCTTCTCGCCGATGTGTCGCAGCATCAGGACGCCACTGAGCATCATTGCCATCGGGTTCGCCACATTCTTGCCTGCGTATCTCGGCGCGCTGCCATGGGTCGCCTCGAAGACCGCGATGTCGTCACCGGTGTTCGCCCCGGGGGCGAGCCCGAGACCACCGACGAGGCCGGCGCAGAGATCACTGAGGATGTCGCCGTATAGGTTGGGCATCACCATGACGTCGTAGAGTTCGGGCTTCTGCACGAGTTGCATCGCCATGTTGTCGACGATGCGCTCCTCGAATTCGACGTTAGGAAACTCCTTGGCCACGTCTTCGGCAACCCGAAGCCAGAGCCCATCGGTGTGTTTCATGATGTTGGCCTTGTGTACCGCCGTCACCTTGTGGCGACCATTGTCGATGGCCCACTTGAAGGCGAAACGGAAGACGCGCTGGGTCGCCCCGACGCTGATCGGCTTGATGCTGATACCGGAGTCCGCGCGGATGCGCCGATTGCCAAGGCGCTCGATGGCGTCGATGAGTTCATGCGTCGCCGCTTCACCCTCGGCAAACTCGATGCCGGCGTAGAGGTCCTCAGTGTTCTCCCTGACGATGACAAGGTCGACATCACGGTAGCGGCTGCGAACGCCGGGGTAGGACTTGCAGGGCCGCACCAACGCGAAGAGGTCGAGCTCGCGGCGCAGCGCGACGTTGACGCTGCGGATTCCCTTCCCGACGGGGGTGGTCAGCGGCCCCTTGATGGCGATCTTGTTCCTGCGTATCGATGCGAGCACGTGGTCGGGCATGGGCTGCCCGTACTGCTCAACGACGTCAAGACCAGCGTTCTGGACGTCCCACTCGATGTCGACACCGGTCGCGTCGATGACCCGGCGCGTCGCCTCGCTGACCTCATACCCGATCCCGTCACCCGGAATCAACGTGACGGTGTGGCGCGCCATACCTTGTTCCTCCTCAACCGATCAGCTCGTGCGAGTCTCGCAAATCAACCGGCCGCCGCGACTGCGGCTGAAGATCCACGACCCGCTGAGCGACACTACCGTGCAATGTGGACCGACAGCCTGCCCGACTGGTTTGCCGAGCATGGCCGCCACCACCTGCCCTGGCGCCTGACAACCGACCCGTGGAGCATCCTCGTCAGTGAGGTGATGCTCCAACAGACCTCAGTTGGTCGGGTGCTGCCCCGTTGGAGCCGATTTCTATGTCGCTGGCCGGACGCCGACCACTGTGCGGCCGCGACCCTCGCGGACGTGCTGCGTGAGTGGCAGGGGATGGGGTATCCGCGCCGCGCGCGCGCGCTCTGGCTCGCGGCGGCTCGCGTGGCCGCGGAGGGCTGGCCGACCGATGAAGCCAGCCTGCGCACTCTACCCGGCGTCGGCGCGTATACAGCTCGAGCGCTGCTCGCTTTCAGCGACGTCGGAGTGGCCGTCGCGTCACCGCGGGACGTCAATGTCGGCCGCGTCGCCGCCCGTGCCGCGCTGGGGCGGGAGCCGGCACAGGCGCGCGTCACAGCGCTTGACACCGTGCTGAGCGACAGCCGCCCGCACGGCATGCCACTACGCGACTACACGTATGCACTCTTCGACGTGGGCACGCTGCACTGCCGGTCACAACCGCGGTGCGAGGGATGTCCGTTGGCGCCTAGCTGTGCGTTCCGTGGCCGTGGTGTGACCGCCCAGCCAGGACGTCGCACCCCCTACGAGGGTAGTCTGCGTCAGTTGCGGGGTGCGATCCTCGCCGCCGTGCTCGACAACCCGACGCTGACCTGTGCGTCTCTGCGCGAGGCCGTATCAGGCGTTGCCGGCGCCACGCCACAACGGTTCGACGAAGCCGTGGCAGGCCTCGCCATGGACGGACTGCTTCCCAGCGACGTCGGCGTGTGTTGATCGCGGCCGCGTTAGGATTCCCCGGTGGCGACGATATCTCCGGCCCTCGACGACGTTCGCGAGACCCTGTGGCAGCGTCGGCAGTTTTCCTTTATCCCCGATCGTGACCTGCCGGCGCTCTCGAGCAGCGCGCGCACATCGTCAGGGGCGCGCATCCTGTTTGCTGGCTTCCCGTCGGACTACAGCTTGGCATTCCTGCTTGCCCTGCTCCAACTCGACGACGTCCAGGTAGTGGGGCTGCTCACGTCACCCGGGGCGCACGAGGCGATCCTGGGCGACAATGCCCTGAGCCGCATCGCCGACCATATCGAAGTGCCGCTCCTTCGGGCCTGGCGAGTCAACGATGAGCACACCATCCTCGATCTCACCGGCCTTGACCTCGACGGCGTTGTCATGGCCAGCTTTGACCAGATCATCGGCGCTCGGGCGCTCGCCGTGCCACGGCACGGCTGGATGAACATCCACCCCAGCGCCCTGCCCGCCCGGCGCGGCCCAGAACCGGTGTACTGGACGATCGCTGACGGCGATCCCCGTGCCGGAGTCACGCTGCACCGCGCGGTACCAAAGGTGGACGCTGGCCCAATGCTGGCCCAGCGGACGCTTCTCGTCGCCGACGACGACACTTCCGGAACGCTGACCCGCCGCCTCTCCGAAGTGGGCGTCGCCGCCTTGGGACAGGCACTTTCCGGCCTGCTCACCGACTGGCCAGGCGACCCGATCGACCTGTCGAATGCGACGTACGCGCCATCAGTGGGTCACCGCCATCTCGACACGGCCCCGTCAGCGGCCGCCGCGCTACGCATGGTCCGTGCCGGCGTGCCGAATATGCCGGCCTGGACGACAATTGACGGCCGACCGGCTTACGTCCGCGCAGCGCACGCCGGGGCGCCGTCACCGGGGCAACCCGGCATCGACTTCGCGGATGGTCCCATCGTATTGGACGAGATCAGTCATCAGTGCGGATGTCATCACAATCTGATTTCCTGCCCGCACCGTCAGGATTGAGCCGGTAGGATCACCGAGGTGCAACTCTCTCCTCCTCTCCTGATCGTCGAGGACGACGAACTGGTTCGGTCCTTCCTATCCCGTGCGCTCACGGATGTGGCGGGAGATGTGAACGCAGTCGCCACCGGGGCCGAAGCGATGCGCGCTGTGCAGCGCCATCGCTACGGCGCCATCCTGCTCGACGGCCTGCTCCCTGACACGCATGGCGTGGACCTCGGACGCCGACTGGTTGCGGGCCCAAACGCGACCCACAGCGGCATCTGCTTCGTGAGCGGCTCATTACGTCAGGCCCTACCACTGCGCAGCGGTGTCAGCGCCCTCCCCAAGCCGCTACGCCTCCGTGAACTGATCGCCGCCGTCGAGGAGTTGCTGGTGTGGGGGCGAACCGCTGGTGCGGCTGTCGCCGATCGGCTCGCCGCGCTCGACAGCCTGGCCGCCGATCTATTGGTCGGCTGACCGATGGCACGGATGGAGATACCGCCCATCTCGCAACTCCCATGGGCGATCGGTCACGACCGATTCGTGGCGGCGGCCGGAGCCGTGACCGGCGATGGTGCGTGCTGCCTGTTCGTCATAGACGAGGCGATCCCAGCCAGCGCCCGATCGGGATATGCAGCACTTGTGATCGCATATGCGCGGGCCAATGAGCCGGTCACCATCCTCGAAGGAGGCGCTGCGGCCCTGTTGATTCGCGACGGTGGCGTCGCCTCCGGCGTCGTGGCAGCGAAACGGCTGCTGAACCAGATGAACAAGCTCGGTCTCCAGCAAACGCTGCGAGCCGGTGTCTCGTCACTCAACGGGGGCGTCGAGGGCGCACTCGCGATCGCCAGAGAACTTGCTGTGCGTGCTGCCGCGGGCGAGGTGGCCGTCGCGGCTTGACCGGCCCGGCGACCACTCGCGGCGGCTGGCCGAGCGCGGGATCCGCGCCATCGAGGTGCCGAGGGACAGGATCGAACTGTCGACACCAGGTTTTTCAGACCTGTGCTCTTCCAACTGAGCTACCTCGGCGAAGCGCGTAGTTTAGCGGCCACGCGTTAGCCATCTGGGCACGGGTCATGGCAGGGCACCGCTTCTACAATCGAGCCATGAGCCGGGTCATTCATGTTCGCTTTCGAGCGCTCGCTCCCGAAGCAAGAGGCGCCTTGCATAAGCGGTTTGACAGCCTGGTGGCTGGACGCGATTGGCGCCAAGGCCCCCCCTGGCTCGCCGATGCCACGTCCCGCGACATCCTCCCCCAGCTCTTCTTTGACCGGGCGCAAGCCGAGGCTCGCAGCGCCCGGGATGAGAAGCCACTGTCCGCGGCAACGGTTGTCCGCATCGCAGGCGATGAGGCGGACGCGCTGGCGCTGGCCTTCATCGCCCGCGATCTGTCATTGCGCTTCGCCGTCGACGTTGAAATGCGCGACCCGGACAACCCGATCGCTAAACTGCGTCATGTCGAGTTGGCATCGGGACGGTTGCACAACGGCGCGGCCCTCGAGAGCATCCTGGTGCAGCGGGCGATCTTCCGGCGCATGCCCGACGGCTCGCGTATGGAGATGATCCCGCCCCGCGCCCGTGGATCCGCCTTCGGTCGGGCCGTCGGCGGCGATACCAGGCTGCGTTGGAGCTTCATCGTCGACGACATCCGCATTCTCGACTCCTCATTCCTCGGGGCGGAGGCCGAGGCGATGCGGATTTTTCGCGGCTTCCGGGCCCTGCCTTCCGACGATCGCGGATGAGGGCAGTGGTGCAGCGCACCGCTCGCGCCGCCGTCCGCGTGGCCGGGTCAACGATCGGCGAGATCGGTGCGGGTCTGCTCGTCCTCATCGGGGTTGGCCCCGAGGACGACGAGCGGAGCGCAGATCGACTGGCCTCGCGCGTTGCCGGGCTGCGTATTTTCGCGGACAACGATGGCCGGATGAACCGCGAGGTGTCCCAGGTGGGCGGCAGGGTGCTGGTGGTGAGCCAGTTCACGCTCCTCGCCGTGACGAATCGGGGCCATCGACCGTCATTCGTCCGCGCCGCACCTCCGGAGCAGGGTGAGCGGCTCTACCGGCGGTTCGTCGAGGCGCTGCGTGGCCGTGGATTGGTGGTCGCGACGGGGGAGTTCGGCGCGCACATGGACGTTGAGCTGGTCAATGATGGCCCAGTGACGCTCGTGCTCACGAGCGGGGAAGGCCCATGGAACGCCGACGCGGGCTGAGGTCAGGCGCTGCGACGCGCTCGGAGGGCCACCAGCTGTTCGTTCTCGCTGCCGCTGCCCGCATAGCGGAAAAGCTCTGGCGGCCGGCCCCCGGTCCCTGCGGGGGAGCGGAAGCGAGGCACCCGGCCCCGCATCGCCGCAACCTCTCGGTCGGCGACGGGGCGAAGAAGGCCGCTGTCGCGCAATTCCTGGATCCGCCGGCGGAAGGTCCGGTCACTGCCCTCCGGGCCGCCGTGGAGCGCCACGTGAACGCGAAGAAGGTCGTCGCCAGTGAATACATCGCCGAGCAGAGTTGCAGCGCCCCCCACCTGACGTGCGTCCTGGCGGAGACGTTCGCTCGCCTGGCGAAGGGCCGCAGCATCCCGCGGTTCGAGGCGAAGACCACGGCCGACCGCGGCCCACGCCCCGCTCCCGTCGAGATCGCCCAACGGAGCGGTGGCGTAGTACCAGGCGGTGACGGTTCGCGTCCCTCGGCCGGGGTCGTCGTCGATGCCGACGAGGTGGAGGCGCTCCGTCCGGCCACCGCGACGCCCCGCGAGGTCCACGCCAGCCGCGCGGGCCAGGCGGACGGCCGCATCGACCAGGCGCTCACGCCCGCCGAGCTCGCCCCGGGGAAGGGTGCGTCGCACGGTGAGCACTTGCAGCGCGCGGCTCGAGGGAACCCCCGGATTGGCGTCAAAGCCGAAGACAGCCACTCCCACTGCGATCCCAGCCTGTGCGCCCCGGGCCATCACGTTCCTCCTTGTTTAGGCTGATGATGGCACAAACTGGGATTTTGGAGTCGCTCCTGAGGCGCAATTGACGCGTTCGCCGGACTGATCACACCCTGGGCGGGGCAGGGATCGAACCCGCGGCCTTCTCGGTGTAAGCGAGACGCTCTGACCAGCTGAGCTACCCGCCCGGTGCGGCCACTCTAGCGCCGATCAGCTGCCTCGAGCCCTCGGGAGCGCATCCAGCTGCTCCGCCCCGACGGTCGTCTGGATGTAGTCCGCCGTGATGCGTTCGATGCGATCTGCTGTGATCTCCACTTCGGGCCCCAGGATGCCGCGCCGCAGGGATACTCCATGGAAGATGTCGGCGCCGTCATCGGCGAGGACGCGATGGACGGTGCCGATGTCGTGCCCCTCGCGATCGCGAATCTCGTGGCCGGGCTTGATGGCGGTCCACGCCAGGACCTCTTGGTCGGCCATTGCGGCCACCTCCTGATGGGCCGTCGCGGGTTCAGCTCAGGATAGGGCGACCGAACCCCCTCCTGCCGGTTCCAGCCGCGTCAGGGTGCCATCCGGGCGGGCGACAATCACCAGGTCGGCCATCCCCAGGAACAGTCCATGGCCGACGACACCGGGGATCGAGTCGAGCCGCGCCGCCAGCCCTTCGGGGTCGGCGATCGGCCCGAAGTCGCCGTCGGCGATCAGGTTGCCGTTATCGCTCCGCATCGGTTCGCCGGCTGTGTCGAGCCGCAGTTGGAAGCGCGCTCCCGTCTGGTCGAGCAACGTCATGGTGTGGTGCCAGCCGAACATGAGCAGCTCCACGGGGACAAACCCCGCCAGGTGCGGTCGGAGCTTGGTCTCGTCGGCGACGATCACAAATCGCCTGGCTGCCGCAGCAACGATCCGCTCGCGAACCAGCGCGCCGCCGAGCCCCTTGAGCAGGCGCAGGTCGGGGTCCACGGTGTCCGCGCCGTCGACGGTGAGGTCCACGCCGTCGCCGCCGAGCTCGATCAGCGGGATGCCGTGGCGGGCCGCCAGCGCCGCGCTGGCCAGCGAGGTGGCGACCGCTGTAACTCGGAGCCCCGACGACACACGAGAGCCCACCGCCTCGATGAACCACCGCGCCGTGGTGCCCGTGCCCAGGCCAAGCGTCATTCCCTCCTCGACAAGCGCCGCCGCTGCATCACCAGCTGCGCGTTTGGCGGGCTCGAGGTCCATCGCCGCGGGAGCCTAGCAGGCGGCCGCAGCGACTGTTGATCAGGCGATCCGCCGGCGCAGGTCTTCGACGACGAGGAGCTCGTTGACGCCGTCTGGCTGGCGCATGAACGCCTCCTGCACACCGAAGATCGCCTCGATCAACTCGGCAGGGTTGACGCCCGGACGGGCCATCACGCCACGTCGTCGCAACGCGATGAGCACGCGGCTCGGCACCGCGCCGCCACGCAGGTTGACCTCTTCGAGCTGCGTGAGCATTCCGTCGAGTTCACAGAGCACGTCGCGACGCTGCGACCGAATGCCCTCCTCCTCCTCGGCCCAGGTCAGCTGATTGAGCACCCGGTTGCGGACGAAGGTTGCCATCCAAGGATCCCTTGGGAAGCGCTCCCAACTCGGGGGGTGGAAGAACGTCGAGTGCGAAACCGAGTGGGTGGGCGATCCTGGAGCCGCATGGTAGCGGTATTGGGGGCGCTTGAACAGGGGTTTGTGGGTTTGCACCTGCTTGTTGGCGAGGATCTCGTCATCACCGCGCAAATCCGCAACCCTGTGTGAGTCGCGGTCGAGGCTCAGACGGCGACGGGCACGGCCTCCGCGATCACACAGCGCACGGCGTCGCCAGCCCGGCTCGGCTGGCGGCCGATCGCGTTCGCGAATGCCGTCACAAACTGCGACGCGACCTGGTGCAGACGTGGCAGGGGCGCGACACCGAGCGTTGCCAGTGACGCCACCCCGGCCCCATCGATCCCGCAGGGGATCACCTCCGCGAACCAGTCGAGGTCGGTGCTCACGTTCAGCGCCGCCCCGTGCGTGGTCACCCCGGACGCCAGCTTGACCCCGATCGCGGCAAGCTTCTCCTCGCCCACCCAGATGCCCGTGTACGGCGGCCGGCGCGTCGCGACCACCCCGTACACCCCAACAGTGGCGATCAGCGCCTCCTCGAGCGCCCGCAGATGGGCAACCACATCCCCCAACCCCGGCGAGCCGGCCATTGGGAACACGGTCGCCACCGAGAGGATCGGGTAGGCGACGAGTTGCCCCGGCCCATGGAATGTCACCGACCCGCCGCGATCCACCTCCACGTACTCCGCGCCCCGGGCGATGAGGTGCTCGGCGCCGCCCCGCAGGTGCGAGTTGCTGCCGTTGCGCCCCATCGTGAACACGGGCGGATGCTCGACCAGCAGCAGCAGGTCACCGATGTCGCCGGCGGCCCGCGCCGCCGCCAGTCGCCGCTGCAGTCCCCAGGCATCGCGGTAGGGGATCCGCCCGAGCCAGACGTGCTCCAGGGTGGCCAAGCTCAGACCGCGCTCGCCGCCACCGCCTGCTCGTGGGCGTGGTACGAGCTGCGAACCAGGGGACCGCTCTCCACATGGCTGAACCCCAGCGCCAGGCCGAACGACTTCAGCTCGGCGAACTCATCCGGCGTCCAGAAGCGGATCAGCGGGTGATGCTTGAGCGAGGGGCGCAGGTACTGCCCGATGGTCACGATCTCGACGTCGTGGGCGCGCAGGTCGGTGAGCAGTTGCTTGACCTCGTCCATCTCCTCGCCGAGGCCGACCATGAGCCCGCTCTTGGTGCGACTCCGCGGCTCCAGCCGCTTGGCCTCCTTGAGCAGCGACAGCGACTGCTGATACCCCGCCTTGGGCCGCACCCTGGCGTACAGTCGCGCGATCGTCTCGAGGTTGTGGTTGAAGATCTCCGGCACCGTCGCCATCACCACACGGAGCGACGCCACGCTGCCATTGAAGTCCGGCGTCAACACCTCGATGGTCGTCCCCGGTGACTGGCGACGGATCTCGCGGATGGTGTCGGCGAACAGCGACGCACCGAAATCCGGCAGGTCGTCGCGGTCCACCGACGTGACCACCGCATGCGCCAGTCCCATCTGCGCCACCGCCGCCCCGACTCGTCGCGGTTCGTCGGCATCGATGTCACCGCCGCGCTTGCCGCTGGTCACCGCGCAGAAGGCGCAGGCGCGGGTGCACACCTCGCCGAGGATCATGAACGTGGCGGTGCCGTGTCCCCAGCACTCGGCGATGTTGGGGCAGCGCGCCTCCTCGCACACTGTGACCAGGTCGAGGCCGCGCATCAGGCTCTTGACCTGCATGTAACCGTCGCCCGCCGGCAGCTTCACCGTCAGCCAATCAGGGCGACGCTCCACTCCCTCGGGGAGCAGTCGCTGATGCATGGGACGGGCGTCCTCCACCCGGCCGGCTCGCGCGGTCGGTGTCAGAGGAATTTCGCGCATGCCGCAGCCCACTCTACCGCGCTCGCCGGGGTCGGCGACCCAGCCGGCGGGGCTGCCCGCCTGCGCCACAATCGACATCGATGACCCACTCCGCCCCCGCCCCCCGCAACGAGCCAGCGCTCGAATACCGACCCGGCTCGCCCGAACGCGCCGCCGTCCGTGCAGCGCTGGACGACATCGCCGCGTCCGCGCCCATCGATCTGCCGATGCGCATCGATGGCGCCAACGTCGAGGGCGCCGGCCACGCCTTCACCGTCACCGCGCCGCACCGCCACAGCCAGGTGCTCGGCAACGGCCACACCGCCACCGAGGCGGAGGTCACCGCAGCGGTCGATGCGGCGCTGCGCGCGGCTCGCGACTGGGCTGGGGCGTCGTTCGAATCCCGCGCCGCGGTGTTCCTTCGTGCCGCCGACCTGCTCGCCGGGCCGTGGCGCGCCCGCGTCAACGCCGCCACCATGCTCGGCCAGAGCAAGACCGTGATCCAGGCGGAGATCGACGCCGCCGCCGAGCTCGTCGACTTCTGGCGCTTCAACGTGCACTACGCAGCCCACCTCGATGGCGACCAGCCGATCTCGCCACCCGGGGTGTGGAACCGCCTCGAGCTGCGCCCACTCGAGGGCTTCGTGCTGGCGATCACACCGTTCAACTTCACCTCGATCGCGGGCAACCTGCCCACTGCCCCGGCGTTGATGGGCAACACCGTGGTATGGAAGCCGGCGACCACCCAGCAGCTCGCCGCGTCACTGCTGATGCGCGTCCTCGAGGAGGCGGGACTTCCCAACGGTGTCATCAACTTGGTCACCGGTCACAGCGGCGGTGTTGCGGCCGCCGCCCTCCCCCACCCAGGCCTCGCCGGCATCCATTTCACCGGCTCGACGGCCACGTTCCAGCGCATCTGGTCGGTGGTCAGCGATAACCTCGGTGGCTATCGCACCTATCCGCGACTTGTCGGCGAGACCGGCGGCAAGGACTTTGTGGTGGCGCACGAGTCGGCGTCGATGGACGCATTGCTCGTCGGCCTGGTGCGCGGCGCGTTCGAGTACCAGGGACAGAAGTGCTCGGCGGCGTCGCGCGCCTACGTGCCGCGGGCCATGTGGGAGGAGCTGCGCGGTCCGCTGGCGGCAGCGACCGAATCGCTCACCATGGGTGACCCCACCGACTTCCGCCAGTTCATGGGCGCGGTGATCGACGAGCCGGCTTTCCGAACCCACCAGGCCGCGATCGCAGCGGCGCGCAGCGACGCGTCGATCTCACTGGTCGCAGGCGGTGAATGCGACGCCGGTGAGGGATGGTTCGTGCGTCCCACCATCTTCGAGACGGCCAATCCGCATCACGACCTGATGGAACGCGAGCTGTTCGGCCCCATCCTCACCGTGCACCCCTACGACGACGGCGACTGGGAGACATTGCTGCGCACCGTCGATGGCACCTCGCCGTACGGCCTGACCGGCGCGGTGTTCGCCACCGACCGCGGCGCCATCGAGGTGGCGACGCACGTGCTCCGCAACGCCGCCGGCAACTTCTACATCAACGACAAACCAACCGGCGCCGTCGTCGGTCAGCAGCCTTTCGGCGGCAGTCGCGGCAGCGGCACCAACGACAAGGCGGGCTCAGCGTTCAACCTGCTGCGCTGGGCATCACCGCGCGCTATCAAGGAAACCTTCGTGCCGCCGACCGACTGGCGACACCCGCACATGCTTGCCGATTGAGCCGATACTCGGCTAGAACCCGCGAGCTCCGCCACCTGTAGGCCCGACCACCGGGCTGATCACCAGCTCCCAGGGCTCGCTGGTGATCATCTCGACAGTCCACTCGCCGGCGCCAAGAAAAAAGGGATTCACGCGACGGCCGCCACTCGCGCTCGCGGCGCCCATCTGAACGACGTGCCCGTCCGCCGCGCGCAAGGCCAATGAATACGGGTGAATCGCCGGCCTGAGCGCCGCCTCACCCACCGTCCACACAGCGTCGTACCGCCCCGTCTGAGCGACGCGCAGCACCGGTGCATCGCTGCTTCGAATCGTGATCACCTCGGGCACCTCCGACAACGACCGCCACGCGCGCGGCGCCCGCCGCAACGCCAACATCGAGTTCAGCACCACCTGCACGTCCCACGCGCAGGTGGGCGTCGCCGTGCCCACCTCGACGTGATACAGCCCCGCGGGCAGCTCCTCCTGCACCAGCGGTGCGGTCACCACCGCCACCGGCGCCGGGATCGCCGCCCAGTCCGGCCAGCGCCGCCCGCGCTGGTCGACGATCGCGAACGACTCCACCGCCTCGGCAGGGTCGTAGTCGTTGAACACCGTGTAGCGCGCGTGCGGCAGCCGGAACGGCGCCGTCGCAGCGGTTCCCGCGCCGCGCTCCCGCGCCACCAGCCGGTCGATCTGCCGGTACGGGTTCAGCCGCCACCGAGCCCACCTGGCCGACGCGACCACCGCGTCGCGCGCCATGCCGGTCCCCCTACAGCAAGGCTGCGTTGACGTCGATGTCTTCGAGAATCTCCTTGACCCGCTTGGTGAAACGGGTTGCCGCCAGGCCGTCGTTGATGCGGTGGTCGAAGCTCAGGCCGAGGTTCATCATCGGCCGGATCGCGATGGCGTCGTCGACCACCACCGCGCGCTTGATGACCGCATCCATGGCCAGGATCGCCGCCTGCGGCTGGTTGATGATCGCCACCGTGTGCACAGTGCCGAGCGCCCCGGTGTTGTTGAGCGTGAACGTGCCCCCCTGGATCTCGTCGAGCTTCAGCCTGTTGGCGCGCGCCCGGTCGCCGAGGTCCTGCATGGTGGTGGCCAGCCCGGCGACGCTGAGCCGATCGGCGTTGCGCACCACAGGCACGATCAGGTTGTCCTCGAGCGCCACCGCGATGCCGAGATGGACGTCATGGCGCAGGATGATCCCGTCGTCGGTGAACGACGAGTTCAGCGTGGGGAACTGGCGCAGCGCCTCGCACACGGCGCGCGCAACGAACGGCAGGTAGGTGAGCTTGGCGCCGTAGTGCTGCTCGAATTCAGCGCGACGGGAGGCGCGCAACGCGGCCACCCGCGACATGTCGACCTCCATCGACAGCCACGCGTGCGGCGAGGTGCGCTTGCTTCGCACCATGTGCTCGGCGATCGCCCGCCGGGTCGGCGACAGCGGGGTCACCTCGTCGCCGCCACCCGCCTGGGGCTGTGCCTGCGCGGCCGTCGCCGGCGCCCGAGCCGCCGCGGCGGGCGCGACTGCCGGGGTGGCAGTGGCGGGCGCTGCGGCCGGGGCAGCCGCTGCAACAGGCTGCGCGGCATTTGCCTGCGCCGGCGCCGACGCCGCGCCCTGTCCGGCAGCTGCCGGCCGGGCCACCCCACCACCGGCGTCACGCTGCTGCACGTAGTCGAGAACGTCCTTCTTTGAGATCCGCCCGCCGAGCCCGCTGCCCTCGACCTGTGACAGCTCGACGTCATGCTCGCGCACCAGCATGCGCACCGCCGGCGTGAGGTGATACTCGCCGCCGGCACGGCTGCTGCCATTGCCACTGCCACTGCCATTGCCACTACCGCCGCGCTGCTGCGCCGGAGCAGGCTGCGCAGGCTCGCGATCGGGGGCTGCCGGCTGTGCGCCGAGTGCCTCAGCCGCCGCAGGCTGTGGCGCCGGCGTCTGCGCAGCCGGCTGTGCGGGTGCTTCCGCCGGCGCCGCCTCCTGCTGCGTGCCGGCCCCCCCCGCCTGTGCCACCGCCGCCACCGGCTGCGCAGCCGGCTCAGGCTGCGTCGCGTCTGCTCCAGGCTCAGCCGGCGCCTGCGCCTCGCCGTCACCCTGGTGCCACGCCGAGTTCGCCTGCCCCTGCTCGGCTGTCTCGATGCTGCAGATCGGTTCCCCGACCTTCACCACCTGGCCCTCATTGGCGATGTGCTCGCCCATGCTGCCCTCCGCGGGCGACGGGATCTCGGCGTTGACCTTGTCGGTCACCACCTCGGCGATCGACTCGTACTTGGACACCAGCTCCCCCGGCTGCTTGAGCCAGCGGGCGATGGTTCCCTCGGTGACGGACTCACCGAGCTGGGGCATGGTGACTGTCATGGCCATGGTGCTAGGTCCTCAGTATGCCGCGAGCGTGCGCAGCGCAGCCTCGAGCTTGTCGGGTGTGACCAGGTAGAAGCTCTCCAGGGCTGGTGCGAACGGCATCGCGGGGATCTCAGGACCGCCGATGCGCATCACCGGCGCGTCCAGGTACTCGAAGCAGTCCTCGGCGACAATCGCGGCCACCTCGGACGAGATCGACACGGCGAGGTTGGGCTCCTGCGCCACCATCACCTTGCCGCACTTGCGCGCGCTGGCGACGATCGCCTCGCGGTCGAGCGGTCGCAGCGAGCGCAGGTCCACGACCTCGCATTCGAAGCCGTCTCTGGCCAGCCGCTCGGCCGCCTCCAGCGCGGTGTGCACCATGATCCCGTAGGTGAACACAGCGATATCGCCGCCCTCACGAGCCACCGACGCGGTCCCGAGCGGCACGTTGTAGTCGTCGTCGGGCACCTCGCCCTTCACCGAGCGATACGCACGCTTGTGCTCGAAGAAGAGCACCGGGTCGGGGTCGCGCAGCGCTGCGATGATCATGCCCTTGGCGTCGTACGGAGTCGACGGCACCACCACGCGCAATCCGGGAATGTGCGCGAAGATCGCCTCGATCGACTGCGAGTGATAGAGCGCGCCATGCACTCCACCACCGAACGGTGATCGCACCACCATCGGCACGCTCCAGTCGCCGTTGCTCCGATAGCGGATCTTGGCCGCCTCGCTGATGATCTGATCGACGGCCGGCATGATGAAGTCCTGGAACTGGATCTCGGCGATCGGGCGGAGCCCGTTCATCGCGGCGCCGATGGCGACGCCGACGATCAACGATTCGGCGAGCGGGCTATCGAGCACGCGCCACTCGCCGAACTCCTTCTGCAGGCCCTCGGTGACACCGAAGACGCCGCCCTTGGCACCGACGTCCTCGCCGAGGATCATCACGCGATCGTCTCGCCGCATCTCCTCGCGGATGCCGTCGCGGATGGCTTCGATGTACGACTTGACAGCCACGATCAGTCCCCAGGCTCGGCGTACACGTTGAGCATCGCGGTCTCGGGCAGCGGCAGCGGCGACAATTCCGCCTCATCGGTGGCTCGATCAAGCTCGAGCACCAGCTCGGCGCGCATCTCCTCGGCGTCGCCGGCGTGCAGCACACCGAGCTCTTCCAGGGTCGCCTTGAACCGATGCAGCGAGTCGCGTTCCTTGTCCGCCTCGAGATCTTCCGCGGTGCGATAGCGGCGCTGATCGTCGTCGGAGCTGTGCGACGTCAGACGCAGCACCTTGGCCTCGATGAGGGTCGGGCCGTCGCCGCGACGCGCGCGCTTCACCGCCTCGCGTGCCGTCCGGTAGCAGGCGATGGCGTCGCATCCGTCGACGATGACGCCCGGGATGCCGTACCCCTTGGCGCGGTCCGCGACGTCCTCGGTCGGCATCTGCTTCTGCCAGGGCACGCTGATCGCGAACCCGTTGTTCTCGACCAGGAAGATCACGGCGAGCTTGTGAATCGCCGCGAAGTTCAGGGCTTCGTGGAAGTCGCCTTCAGAGGTGCCGCCCTCGCCGATGGAGGTGAATGTCACCGCGTCCTCGCCGCGCATCCGCGACGCGAACGCGATTCCTGC
>JANWHI010000031.1 GCA_025450495.1 Candidatus Dormiibacter sp.
AAGGACGGTCAATGCCAACCTGCCACCCGGGGCGGTCGCGGTGGCCGCCAACGTCACCGCCGCCGACACCACCCACGACAGCTTCCTGACCGTGTACCCGGACCAGCCACCGCCGCCGACCGCCTCCGACCTCAACTGGGCGGCGGGTCAGGTGGTGCCCAACCTGGTGATCGCCGAGCTGGGCGCCGGCAAGCTGGCGGTGTTCAACCACGCCGGCCTGGTCGACGTCATCGTCGACGTCTTCGGCTACTGGGCGCCGTAGCCCACCCGGTCGCTCAGACCAGCGGTTTGCGCACCAGGGTGTGCTCGCGGTCGGGGCCGATCGACACCACGTCGACGTCCGCGCCGCACAGCTCGGCGACGCGCTCGATGTAGTCTCGACACGCCGCGGGCAGGTCGTCGTAGTTGCGGATGTCGCGCGTCGGCGACATCCACCCCGGCATCTCCTCGTACACCGGCTCGCAGTGCTTGAGGTGGGAGATGTTGGCCATGGGGTGGTCCCAGAGCTCGCCACGCCATTCGTAGCCGGTGCAGATCCGCAGCGCCGCCACCTCGTCGAGCACGTCGACCTTGGTGAGCACGATCGAGTCGATGCCGTTGCTGTCGACCGCGTAGCGCGCCACCGCGGCGTCGAACCAGCCGACACGACGCGCCCGCCCGGTGGTGGTGCCGAACTCGGCGCCCACCTCGCGAATGCGCTCGCCCAGCTCGTCGGTGAGCTCCGTCGGGAACGGGCCGTAGCCGACCCGCGTCGAATACGCTTTGAAGACGCCGACGGTCTTGTCGACGCGTGACGGTGGGATGCCGCTGCCGGTGCACGCGCCGCCCGCCGTCGGCGCCGACGAGGTGACGTACGGGTAGGTTCCCAGGTCGATGTCGAGCATCACCCCCTGCGCGCCCTCGAGGAGGATGCGGTCGCCGCTGGCGACAGCGTCGCGGATCAGCGGATGGATGTCACGGATCATCCCGTCCAGCCGCTCCGCGTAGCCGAGATATTCGTCGAGGATGGCGCGCTCGTCGAACGGTGGGGCGTCGTAGAGCTTGGTGAGCACCTCGTTCTTGAGCCGGAGCACGAAGTGGAGCTTCTTCTCCAGGAATGCGGGCTTCTGCAGGTCGCCGATGCGAAAGCCGATGCGGCGCACCTTGTCCTCGTAGGCGGGCCCGACCCCGCGCGCGGTGGTGCCGAGGCGGTCGTCGCCGCGCTGCGCCTCGCCCAGGCGGTCCAGCTCGGGGTGGTAGGGCATGACCATGTGGGCACGCTCGCTGATCACCAGGTTGGCGGTGCTGATGCCCTGGGCGTGGAGGTTGTCCACCTCCTCGAGGAACACCCTGGGGTCGACCACCACCCCGTGGCCGATGACGCACACCGTCGACGGGTTGAGGATGCCGCTGGGGATCAGGTGGAAGCGATACTCCCTGCCCTCCGCGACCACCGTGTGGCCCGCGTTGTTGCCCCCCTGCGAGCGCACCACCATGTCGACGCGATCGGCGAGGAGGTCGATGACCTTGCCCTTGCCCTCGTCGCCCCACTGTCCGCCCACCAGGATGGTGACGCTCATCGCGGCGGGAAGCCTAGCAGAGGTTTCGTTACCGACCCTCCCGGCCGAAATCGCCGCTCCGGAGGCGCTGCACGCCCCGGTGACAGCCGCGACAACGTTCGACGCGATTCTAGCGACGCCGTGACGACCCGAGATCGACCTTGTGAAAACCCCTGCACTTGTCTTGTTCTGCTGTCGCCACCACGTCGCTCACTGGCCACTGGTCTGTCGCATCGCCCTTCTACGTTGCCAATGCCCGCTACGTTTTCTCAGCCGATCTTCCACCGCCGGGCGTTACGACTTCACCACCTTGGAGACAGCAGACATGAGCGACTCGACCACCTCGCAGAACAAAGGCATGGGGCACAAGCGGCTCCGTGTGGGGCTTCTCCTCAGCGGCACGTTTGCCGCCATGGGACTCATCGGGTTCGGCGGCCTGGCCGCGTGGACGGCGACCACCGCGAACAGCGGCAGCACCTTTGCCACCGGCACCGTGCACCACACCAACCTCGCCAAGGTCGGCGGCCTCGGCGCGGGCACCTCGTGCACCGACCTCACCTCCGGATCGTGCGGCGTCGTGTTCACGCTCGCCGGCGCCAAGCCGGGCAGCTCGACGACCGGCACCGTGCAGCTGACCAACACCGGCTCGCTGGCCAGCACCTTCCAGCTGACCCTGGCGTCGGCCACCGGCGGCACCATGTGCGCCAGCCTCAACGCGCAGGTTCTCGACAACGAGGGCGCCCCCGCCACGGTGTTCAACGGCTCGCTCTCCACCATGGCCGCGCAGAACCTCAAGCAGAGCGCCGGCAGCCTCAGCTGGGCCGCCAACGACAGCGGCACGTACACCTTCACGATCAGCCTGCCCAACAACAGCGCCAGCAGTGACATGGGCCAGACCTGCACGGTCGGCTACACCTGGACGCAGACCAACAGCTAGACCGCTCGACAGTCACAGAGAGGCCGGTGTGTCGACCGGCTTCTCCGTGCACCACCTCAAAAGGATTGCCAATGGCCACCACCGCCCCGACCCTGCATCTCTCCCGTCCGGGCGCGGTCGCGGTGGCATTCCATCGGGTGGGACGCGCGATTGCCCACGCCGGCAACCTCGCCACGGTGGCCTTCGCCGCGGTGCTCGTGCTCTTCATCAGCGCCACCGTCGCCGGTGGGCTGACCAGGCATCACTTCGAGCAGGTGATCACGGGCAGCATGGTGCCGGTCATCCCGGTGGGCTCGATGGTGGTCACCGAGCAGGTGGCGGTGAGCCACCTGGGCGTCGGCGACATCCTGGTGTTTCCCAAGCCCACCAACGCGCACGAGGTGGTCGTGCACCGCATCGTTGGGCTCACCACCACCAAGGACGGAGCCATCCAGGTGCACACCAAGGGCGACGCCAACACCGCCCAGGACCCGTGGATCATCCAGCAGCCGCACAACGGGCTGGCCGACCGCGCCGTGTTCGTCGTGCCCTCGCTTGGCACCGCGGTCATGCTGGGGCGCAACAGCCTGCTGATTCTGCTTCCTGCGCTGCTCATGGTGTGGCTGATCGCGCAGGCACGGCGTCGCGTCCTGACGATCGTCAGGAGTGAGGCCTGAGGGTGCGTCGCCGCAAGCGCTGGGCCGTCGTGATCGCCCTCTGCGCATCCTTCTCCTGCGCGCACATCGTCCAGGCCGCCTGGGCGGTGACCAGCGTGAACGCCGGCTCGACCTTCGCCACCGGCAGCATCGCCGCGCCCACCGCGCTGGCCGTCAACCATGTGGGCGCGCCGCGCTCCGACAAGCTGACCTGGACGCTCCCCGGTGTCGCCCAGCAGGGCACCGGCCAGACCATCTCGTCGAACGTCGACGGCGGCGCCTACTCGAACATCGCTGCCCTGGCGGGTGGTGCGGTCGCCTATACCGACAACACGGTCGTGGGTGACACCACCTACTGCTACAAGGTGACGACCACCGATGCACTGTGGACTGCGGCCACCGCACCAACGTGTTCGCCGGCGTTCGCCCCGCTGGGCGCCGTCAACGCCGGCGGCGGCGCGGCGGGAAACTACATGGCTGACGCCCTGTTCGCGGGCGGGGCCACGTCCTCGACGGCGGCGGTCATCGACACCAGCCTGGTGCCCAATCCGGCGCCGCAGGCGGTGTACCAGACCGAACGCCACGGCAACTTCACATATTCGGCGGCGGGCCTCCCTGCCAACGCGCCGTTCCAGGTGCGCCTCCAGGAGGTCGAGACCACCTGGTCGTCCGCGGGACAGCGGATGTTCAACGTCAAGATCAACGGGGTCCAGGTGATGACCAACTACGACATCTTCGCCGCCACCGGTGCCAAGAACAAGGCGATCGCTCTCACCTTCAACACCACCGCCGATGCCGGTGGCACCATCACCGTCCAGTTCATCTCGGTCAAGGACAACGCCACGGTCAGCGGGCTCGCGTTGCTGTAGCCGGGTCAGCCCTCGGCGGATTCGGCGTCTGCCTCAGGCTTGCGCTTGCGCGGCCGGCGAGCGCGTTTGCGGGCGGGCTTGACGGCTGGCCCCGCGGATGATTCCGCTGCAGCTTGGGGAGCGGGGGCGTGGTGTGCGTCGATGTGCTCGCCGAGCAGGCGCCGCAGCTGGTCGGCGTTGCGCTCGGCGATCCAGTGCCCGGCGTTGAGCTCGACGAAGGTGTACTCGCCGCTCACGCACTTCTCGGTGAGCTCGGCCGCGCGACGGCCGAGGAAGGGGTCGTGCCGTCCCCAGATGAACAGCGTCGGCACGCTGACGCGGCGCGGCCGGCCGATCCCGCGGGTGGCGCCTCGATACCAGTTGAGCGGCCCGCGGATGCCGACGCGACGCAGGTGGTCGCGGTCGCGCTGCCACGCCCAGCGGGGCAGCCCGGAGACGCGAACACCAAGGCCCTGCTGCGCGAAGTTGGCGAACGAGAGCATCGCCTCGGGGACGCGGGGGATGCGGAAGAAGGCCATGTATGAGCTGCGCATCGCCTGCGCGGGGGTGCGCAGCGCCTCGGCCATCGCCAGTGGGTGCGGTGTCGAGAGGACGGTGAGGCTGAGCACGCGGTCGGGGTGATTGCCGGCGACCATCCAGGCGAGCGCACCGCCCCAGTCGTGGCCGACGAGGTGGAAGCGATCGATGCGCAGCGCGTCGGCGATGCCGAGCACGTCGCCCACCAGGTTGGGCATGGCGTAGGCGCCGGCGTTCGGTGGGTTGGCACCCGGTGAGTAGCCGCGCAGGCTGGGGGCGACGCCGCGATAGCCGCGAGCGGCGAGCCAGCTCAGCGTGTCGCGCCATGCCTCAGCGCTCTGCGGATAGCCGTGGAGGAGGATGACCGCCTCGCCGCTCGCAGGACCGGCGAGCACGGTCTCGAAGCGCAGCCCATTGGCCCCGATCTCGCGCTGCTCCACGCCTGCCATCGTGAGACTGTAGCCAGCCGGGACTGTGCATGATCATCCGGTGGAGATACGCCAGGTGCGCCTCACCGACGCGGCGGTGGGCCCCGTGCTGACCGCTCTCGCGCAGGAGTACCAGCAGCGCTACGGCGCCAGCCACGAGATGACCACCACCAAGGCGGACGAGTTCGACCCGCCCGGCGGTGGCTTCCTGGTGCTGGTCGACGGCGGGCAGACGATCGCCGGCGGGGGCATCCGCCGCGCGACGGCCGACACCTGCGAGGTCAAGCGGATGTGGACCGCCCCCGACCGCCGCCGCCAGGGCCACGCGGCCACCATCCTGCACTCGCTCGAGGGCCTGGCCCGCGAGCTCGGCTACGCGCGGGTGCGGCTGGAGACGGGGCCCGCGCAGCCGGAGGCGATGGCGCTGTACACGCGGGCGGGGTATGCGCGGATACCGGTGTACGGCCGGTACCCGTCGGCGCGCGCGTTCGAGCTGGTGCTTGCCGGCGGCGCAGGCGCGCCTGACGGATCATGACCCGCCGGGCTTCTCGACCTTGGCGCCCGCCGGCGACACCACATCCCAGCCGGCGCCGAAGCTGGTGTTGCCCTCGCCGGTGACGTCGCCCGGCTTGTTGTCGCCGGCGAAGTAGTAGAGCGGGTGCTTGTTGTAGGTCACCTGGGTGGTGCCGTCGGTTCGCATCGTCGTGCCCAGCAGCGACTGTGTGGCGCCAGTTGACACCTGCGGTGGACCGCCGGTGGTCAGCGGTTGCCAGGTCTGGGCGCACGCCGCAGTACACGTCGAGGCTGACCCCGTGTCCGCCTCGAAGAGGTACAGAGAGCGGCCGCTGGCGTCAACCAGGAACTGTCCGAGGGGAGCGACCGTGCCGACGGCGACCGTGGCCGTGGCCGGGACCGGAGTGGTCGCCGCGCTGCCGAAAGACGTGGTGGCCGGGCTGCTCGAACCGCAGGCACTCACCGCGACGACGACCGCGGTTGCGGCGGCAGACAGCAGGGCGCGTTCGATCATGGTGTTCTCCTCCAGCCAGCCGACGACAGCCCGCTGTGCGAGCGGCGGTGCGCCCGTAGGTTGATGCCAACTTAGGCAGTAAGTCGGGGGGGTGTGTTGTCTACGAAGAGGTACAGAGGGCGTTACACGCGCAGCCGTCGAGGGGTGACGGTGGGCAGCCTTGGCGATGGCGGGGCCCCGCCGACCTCGCTCAGCGCGAGCGGGTCAGGGCGCCCTACGCGGCCAAGTGGCTGTGGCCCACGATGATGCTGACGAAGGTCAGGATGTTGAGGACCAGGGCGACCGAACCGCAGACGATGCCGGTGACCGACATGCCTTTCGAGCTGCCGCCCATCTGCTTGGCGCGCTGCAGGCCCACGCCGCCAAGTGACACCGCGATGATGCCGAGGATCGCGCCAATGAAGGGAAACCAGAACAGCACAACGGCGACGATGCCGACGACGCCACCGGCGACCCCGACACCGTTTGTCGACGGCGCGGTGGCGTACAACATGGGCTGACCCGGGTATGGAGCCTGGCCGTAGAACTGTGGGTGCGGCGGCGGCGGCGGAGGCGGCGGTGGAGGACCCGCTCCCACCGACGGCGGTTGCTGGTTCATCGACCTCCTCCGGACGCCCCGACCTCCTGGGCAGGTGCGCAGGGTACTGCGTGGCGCCGCTCGCCGCTCAGACGTTCGTCCCCACCCGTCGCCGGTTGCTGGACGATGCCCACGGCGTATGGTGGCACGACAGTGGACGTTCACTTCACCGTCATCGCCGGTTCGCCAGCGCCGGGTCAGGCGATGAGAGCCCGGCATTGAAGCTCGACGCGCTGCCGCGATACCCGCTGCTCTTCGGCCCCTCGCCGGTCCACCGCCTGGAGCGACTCACCAGCCATCTGGGTGGTGCGGAGATCTGGGCCAAGCGCGAGGACTGCAACAGCGGCCTCGCCTTTGGCGGCAACAAGACGCGCAAGCTCGAGTACCTGGCTGCAGATGCCATCGCGCAGGGGTGCGACACGCTGGTGTCCATCGGTGGCATCCAGTCCAACCACACCCGTCAGGTCGCCGCGGTGGCCGCGCGGCTCGGCATGAGATGCGTGCTCGTCCAGGAGAGCTGGGTGGACTGGAGCGATCCTGTTTATGACAGGGTCGGCAACATCCTGTTGAGCCGGATGCTCGGCGCTGAGGTCAGGATCGTGAAGGAGGGCTTCGGCATCGGCGTCAAGGCAAGCTGGGAGGCGGCGCTTGCCGGCCTCGAAGCTGCCGGTGGCAAGCCATACCCGATTCCGGCCGGCGCGTCCGACCACCGGCTCGGCGGTCTCGGCTTCGCCAGGTGGGCGCAGGAGGTCGAGGCGCAGGAGCGTGAGCTCGACGTCTTCTTCGACACCATCATCGTGTGCTCGGTCACCGGCAGCACCCAGGCGGGGATGATCGCCGGGTTCGCCGCCCAGGATCGCGCGCGCCGGGTGATCGGCATCGACGCCTCGGCAAAGCCCCAGGAGACGCTCGACCAGGTCACCCGGATCGCCCGCAACACGGCCGAGCTGATCGACGTCGGTCGCGCCCTGAGCAGCGACGAGATCATCCTCGACACGCGCTACCACGCCGGCACGTACGGGCTCGCCGATGAGCGCACCATTGAAGCCATCAAGGTGGGCGCCCGCCTCGAGGGGATGATCACCGACCCCGTCTACGAGGGCAAGTCGCTGGCGGGGATGATCGACATGATCGCCAGCCACGACATCGAGCGCGGTTCACGCGTGCTCTATGCACACCTCGGTGGCCAGCCCGCTCTCAACGGGTACAGCAGTCTTTTCTGACCGGAGGGCAACGATGACCGTGTCAGTGCAAGCTGGTGCGTACGAGAAGGCGCTCGCCCGAGCGGTCGAGCATGCGCGGACCTGGCTCGACTCGCTCGCCGAACGCCCGGTGGGGCCACGGGCCACGGCCGACGAGCTGCTCGCCGGGTTGGGCGGCCCGCTGCCCGACGGCCCCACCGCCCCCGAGGACGTCATCGACCTGCTGGCCACGGTGGCCGACCCGGGGTTGATGGCCATGCCGGCGGGCCGGTTCTTCGGCTGGGTGATCGGCGGCACATTGCCGGCCGCACTGGCCGCCGACTGGCTGGTCAGCGCATGGGACCAAAACACCGGGCTGCGCTACGCCACCCCCGCCACCGCCGCGGTGGAGGAGTCAGCGGCGGCGTGGTTGCTCGACCTGTTGGGCCTCCCCGCCGGCGCGGACGTGGGATTCGTGACCGGCGCGACGATGGCCAACTTCACCGGGCTGGCCGCCGCTCGATTCTCGGTGCTGTCCCGGGCTGGCTGGGATGTCGGCCGCGACGGACTCACCGGAGCCCCGAGGGTCCACGTGCTCGTCGGCGCTGAGCGGCACGACACGATCGACATCGCGCTGCGTTACCTGGGGCTGGGGGCGCCCCAGCCGGTTGCCGCCGACGAGCAGGGACGGATCCGGGTCGACGCCCTCACCGAGTCGCTCGGCGCGATTGATCCCCGCACCCCGGTGATCGTCTGTCTGCAGGCGGGCAACGTCCACTCCGGTGCCTTCGACCCATTCACTGCCGCGATCGAGGTGGCCAAACGGCATGGCGCATGGGTGCACGTCGACGGCGCATTCGGCCTGTGGGCGGCTGCCGCGCCGCGGTTGCGTCACCTGGTCACCGGGGTCGCCGCCGCCGATTCGTGGGCCACCGACGCGCACAAGACACTGAACGTGCCATACGACTGTGGCATCGCGATCGTCGCCGACCGGGTGGCGATGCGCTCCTCGTTCGGGGTCCACGCCAGCTACCTGATCAAGGACGACTCCGGGCCCGGCGACCCGGAGGACAAGGTGCCCGAGCTGTCCCGCCGGGCGCGCGGCGTCCCGGTGTGGGCTGCGCTCCGGTCGCTGGGGCGCGACGGTGTCGCCGACCTCGTCGAGCGGCTGGCACGACACGCACGCGCACTGGCCGACGGCATCGCCGCAATCGACGGCGCGAATGTGGTCAACGACGTCGACTACACCCAGGTCTGCGTGACGTTCGGCAGCGACACGCGCACGCGCGCGATGACCGCGCGGCTGATCGCCGACGGCACGGTGTGGATGTCGGGCTCGCGCTGGCACCAGCAGGACGTGTTGCGTGTCTCCGTCAGCAACTGGGGCACCGACGACGAGGATGTCCGCCGCTCCGTGGACGCGGTCGGCCGCGCAGCTGCGGCGACTGCTGGGTAGCCGTCAGCTCGACCGCGTCGCCGGCAGTCCCGGGAAGGGGTGCGAGAGGTCGGCGAGGACGTGGTCGGCGCCGGCGTCCACCAGCTCTGCGAGCGTGTACTTCCCGGTCGCGACGCCGATGCCCACTGCCTCCGCGGCGTGGGCCGCGGCAATGTCCATCGGCGTGTCGCCCACCACGCAGACCCGCGCCGGCTCCAGTGGTGCGCCGCGCACCACGCCGGCGCGGCGAAGCGCGATCCGCGTCAGCTCGCCGCGGTCGTTGGAGTCGGACCCGAATCCACCGAAGGAGAAGTACTGATTGAGGCGGGCGCGGGCGAGCTTGATGTGCGTTGCCGCCTCGACCGCCCCCGAGGTGATGCCCACCAGCATGCCTGCCTCGATCAGGCGCGGGAGCAGGTCGGTGACGCCGGGGAGGACGCGGTACCCGGGGGAGCGGGCCACCTCGTCGGGCAGGACGAGCAGGTACTGGTGCATCAGCTGAGCCAGCTCGTCGGCTGACGGTTCACGGTCCATGACCCCGCGGAACGTGATTCGCGCCACCTCGGGATCGGTCATGCCGCCCTCGGTGAACTTGGTGATGTCGGCGGCAACGCCCCACAGCTTGTGGAAGCCGCGCGCCCACGAGCGCGCCCCGGCACCGCCGGTGCTGACCAGGGTCTCATCGACGTCGAAGGCGATCGCCAGCGGGGCTGCGTTCTGCGTCATCGCGACATTCTCGCCGAGCGGAGGTCGGCGAGGGCGACACCAGCGTCAACCTCCCGATGTCGGCTATACACGGGCGATGACCCACATCGCACCCGCCCCGCTGGCCCGCCTGGCCGGGCGTCCGTGGTGGCAACCGTTCGGCGTCCTGGTGATCGCCGCGGTCGCCCTCGGTGTGGCGCTGCTCGTGCCGCGGCTGTTCAGCGATCCCGTCGGCGTCGACCCGTACGTCCTGCGCCTCAGCGGTGTCGCCACGGCGCTGGCGCTGGCCTCGCTGGTCTGGACGCGCTTGCGCTCGTCGCGACCGATTCTGCTCGCCGTCGCCGCCATCACGCTGTCGTTCAGCGTCTTCGCCGGTGGGCCGCAGTGGATCGTGAGCATCACCGGCAGCCGCTTCGATTTCAACACCCAGGTGCTGTTCGCGTCGGCGGCGCAGGCGGCCTTGACCGTGGGGATCGCAGTGCTCGCCGTGCGCATGTCGCCGCTGACGCTGCGGCCGCTGCTGCGCCTGCGACGCTTCGGCCTCGCGGCCCAGGTCGCCGCTGTGCTGGGGACGCTGGCGTTTCTCCTTGTGGTGATGCTGCTGCCCGCAACTCTGCTCGGCCGCCAGGGCATCACCCCGATCGCTCTGGCTCGTGACCTCCCCCTGCAGGGCCCCGCCGACGCGCTCCAGGGGCTGGCCCAGGAGGTGCAGTTCCGCGGCCTGCTGCTCGGCGCGCTCGACCGTGTGGCACCGCCGTGGGCCGCCAACCTTGGCCAGGCTGCGTTCTTCGGGCTTGCGCACATCGCAGTCCAGTACCAGGGCCCGGCGGACGCCTTTGTGCCGGTGACCGTCGCGCTCGGCCTGCTCTTCGGCTGGATCACCCAGAAGACCGGCTCGCTGTGGCCGGCGATCATCATCCACGCCGTCGCCGACGTCGCCGTCACCGTCGGCGTCATCCCGGGGCTGTATGGCTACTGACCGGGCGCGCCGCGTGGTTTGTGTCGTCGCGGCTCTGCCCGCGTTGCTGCTCATGGCCGCACCGACCACAGCCCGCGCCGCCACCGCGTGGTGGCAGCCCCTCGCGTACGCGGGCGTGCGCGTCTCGGCGGTCAGCGTGACCCGGGGACACCTCATCGTCGACACACCAAACGGCCGGTTCGCCTCGACCGACCGCGGCGCCAGCTTCACCGCGACGACCACCGCGCCCGCGCCGTCGCTGCCGGTGGACGCCGGCACCAGCTTCTGGGACATCCGCAACGGCACCGTCATGACCGGGACCCCGGCGGTGGGTACCGGCATCGTCACCGAGCATCCCGACCCCGCCGCCCCCTATCTCGGCGCCGCCGCCCACCTGCTCGCCGCCCCCGCAGCGGCTCCGGGCGTGGTCATCGCCGTCGGCACCGACAACCACGTCTGGCGTCGCACCGCCTTCGGGTCGTGGTCGACAGCCTTCATCCCGCTGCCAGCCGGCGGGCTGTCGGGCGCACCACAGGTCACCTCTGTGGCCGCCTTCACGGAGCCGCTGAGCGTGGCCGTCTACCTGGGCGTCGACGGCTATGGCGTGCTGCTCAGCAACGACGGTGGCGACGACTGGATCCGCGCCGACCCCGGCCTGCCCGAGAACGTGCTCGGCCTCGCCACCGACCCGGCCGCGAAAGCGCTGTACGCGGCCACCGACCAGGGACTGTATGTGCACCAGCTGCAGTCGTTCCCGGCGCCACCCGTGTACGCGGACTCGGCGCTGTATCTTCGTTGGTTGGGCATCGCCGCGGTCGCGCTGCTGGCCACGGCTCTCGCTCTGCTGACGCTGCGACGGCTGCTGCCCCGTCCAGCCACCTGAACAGCGCGGATCACGCCTCCCCCGGCGCCACCAGTCCGGACTCGTAGGCCATCACCACCGCCTGGACGCGGTCGCGC
>JANWHI010000032.1 GCA_025450495.1 Candidatus Dormiibacter sp.
GGATCGAGCGAATCGACCGTGTATTCCTGCAGCCCGACGCTCCACCGATCAACCCTGAGGCCGAGGCGGCCATCCTCGACGCCGAGCTGGTCATCGTCGGCCCTGGATCGCTGTACACCTCGATCCTGCCCAACCTCCTCGTCGACGGCATGGTGGAGGTCCTGCGCGCCACCCCGGCGGTCAAGGTCTACGTCTGCAACGTGGCCAGCCAGCCCGGCGAGACCATGGGCTACACCGTCAGCGAGCACCTCACCGCCATCGAGGACCACGTCGGCGGCAACCTCTTCGACTACGTGATCGTCAACAGCAACCTGGCCCCAGCCCTGCCGGCGTCAGCACAGGCGGCGGGGACATCGCGCATCCTCTTCGACCGCGACGAGGCGTCCAAGAAGCCCGTCCACTACATCCTCGCCGACGTCGTGTCGCCGGCGGTATCGTCGCACCATGATCCGGAGAAGCTGGCTCGGGTGATCATGAAGCGCATCTGGCGCTAGGGCCTGAGGAACGGCGTAGCCAAGCCGGGGGAGGGGTGCGTCATGCTCCGGTCGCTGTCCTCGCGGGCGCTTCGGAGCCCCTCGGCTTCGCCGAGTCGGTCTCCTCGCTGCTGCGGATGCTCCCTACGCATGACCCACCCCTCCCCCTCTCGGTCGTGACGGTTCCCTTGCGGGGGCAGGCAACTCCTGGAGAGCGGGCGCTTTGTCGGCGGACCAGCGCCGCATCGTCCGTCTCACCGGGCTCCGAAGCGATGATGCCTCCCCTTCCATACCCTCAGTACAGGAGGTCGTGGTGGAGCCGCCAGCGCAGGCGTTGGG
Source organism: Candidatus Dormiibacter sp. (assembly GCA_025450495.1). The sequence continues at coordinate 813 of JANWHI010000032.1, forward strand.
TGGCCGTTTCACCGAAGCGCTGCCAGGCGGCGTAGGCGCGCGGGCGTACTGGTAGATCCCAGGTGCCGACGAAGTCAGTGATGCGGTCGCTGAACCCGGACTTGAAGCGGTAGATGCCGTAGAGAGGATGGCGTTCGGTGAGCTGTGAGGAGGGCGGCACCGCCACCAGGTCGTAGCGACACACCCCGCGGTGACGCAGCCAGCGCATCACCTCCCACTGCAGCAGGTGCGGGGCCATCAGGTCGCTGTGCAACTTGGTGGAACCGCCGTCCTTGTACCAGGCGCGCTCGCCGAGGTGGATGGCGTAGAGGCCGGCGAGGACCTCGCCCTGCCACGACGCGAAGAACAGCTGTCCCTGCCCGCTCGCCGCCTGCAGCTCCCAGTACTGCTGGAAATAGCGCGCGCTGCGCAGCACGAACCCGGCGCGATCCTGGGTGGCCAGCATCAGCGAGTACATGGCGTCCATGTTGGCGGCGGTCATGGGCACGGCCGCCACGGTGACCCCGCGGCGCGCGGCCAGCCGGATGTTGTAGCGCGTCTTGGGCTTGAAGGATGCGAGCAGCGCGTCCTCCTCGCGATCGAGGTCGACGACGATGGTGGCGCGGCTCATCTGCACGTCGCTCGGTGACTTGCGCAGGCCGGCGGCATACCACGCGCGCTGGTCGGCAGCGGATTCCTCGACCTCCGGCTCCACCTTGACCAGGAAGGCGCCGCGCAGCGGGGCGCGGTCGGCGAGGACCTCCACAAGGCCGTCAGCGCCGGCGACTCCCGGCCCTTTGGGCGCGTACCAGATATCACCAAGGCCGGCAACCCCGCGGCGCAGAAAGAGCACCGCGACGTCTCCGCCGCCCACCTGGGCGATCCAATATGTCGGAGTCCAGCCCCAGCGTCGCTTGAACTCGCCCCACGCCCTCGTCTGCAGGAACTGTCCGCCGCCGGGGTTGGCTGTCACCAAATCGTCCCACGCAACGATCTCACGACTTGTCGCCGGCCTCATCTGGCCTCGGACGTGGTGGCCTCGCGCACAGCCGACAACGCGCGCGTACCGAACACCGCGTCACCGTAGCACAGCGCCGGGAGTCGGCACGTTTTGGTGCGGTTGGCAAAAGCCCTTGCGGATCCTTACAATTCCGCGAGTTCGTGTCGACCCACCTGGAGAAAGATGATGGCCAGTGTTGTCACCCGCGATGTTCTTGCCGAGCAGCTCGCGAAGCGCGCCGAGATCACCATGAGCGCCGCGCGCGATGAGGTGCGTTGGTTTTTCGACACCCTGTCGCGCGCGCTCGAAAAGGGCGATGAGGTGCGCATCCACGGCTTCGGGTCGTTCCGGACAGCGCAGCGTGCGGCGAGGATGGGACGCAACCCGCGCACCGGCGAGGCTGTCCAGGTGGCGGCACGTCGCGTGGTTCGTTTCGCACCGAGCACCACGTTGAGCAGCGCGCTCAAGGCCAAGGGCGGCAAGCGCAGCAGCAGGAGCTGACGCCCATCGCGCGATGAGGGGGATCCCGGCGCGGGCCGGGGTCCCACGGCGCGCTTGGTGCTGCGCTCCACGATGACGGTGCTGCGAGGATCCTGGTAGTGCGCAATCTGCTTCGCATGGCCACCGTCGTTGTCATCGTCCTCGTGGTCGTGGTGGCGTCGCTGGGCACGGTGCGTCTGGTCGCTGCGTCACCAACGCTGATGGCCACCGCCACGGGCGCGGGTCCGTGGGTTCCGGCAGCGGGCACACCGCTGGCGGTGGCAGCGCCACCCCAGGGCAGCCTGGCGGTCGACGCGCTGGTCGGGACCGCGGCGACACACCTCGTCGCGGCGGATGCCACCACGATCCGGCCGATCGCATCGGTGGCCAAGACGATGACCGCGCTGGTGATCCTCGAGACCCACCCGCTGCAGCCCGGCGACGCAGGGCCGGTGATCACCATGACCCAACTCGACGTCGACGACTACGTGCGAATCGCTGCTCAGAACGGCTCATTCGTGCCGGTGAGGGTCGGCGAACAGTTCAGCGAGCACGACCTTCTGATCGGCCTGATGCTCCCCTCGGCGAACAACCTTGCCCTCAGCGCGGCGCGCTGGATCGATGGCAGCGTCGCGGCTTTCGTGGCTCGGCTCAACACCCGGGCCGCGGCCCTGGGCATGAGCCGCACCCATTTCGCCGACCCGGACGGCCTCGACAGCGCCACGACCTCGACCGCCGCCGACCTGCTCCGTCTCGCCGCGGCCACGGTGGCCAACCCGACGCTGGTCGCGGTGGTTTCGACTGATACCGCCACCCTCCCTGACGGGACCCCTGTCAAGAACCTCGATCGCCTGCTCGTCCTCGAGCCCGGCTGGATCGGCATCAAGACGGGATGGACCCCCGAGGCGTCGGGCTGCCTGCTCTTCGCTGCGCGCCGGCAGCTGGCCCCCGGGATCCCGGCACTGACCGTCGTGGGGGCTGCGCTCGGCCAGCCGCCTGACCTGACCTCGGGCTGGGCACACCCCGAGCTCGGCGGCGCGTTCGACGTCGCTCGCACCGCGATGCAAACCGCGCTGGCCGGGTACGCCGCCGTCCGCGTCGGCTCGGGGTCGATCCCGGTGGCGGGCAACCTCTCAGCCCCATGGGGCAACTCGGCCCCACTGCTGCTGACCGGAGCGGACCGTGTCGTGCTCGTCCGGCTCGGCGCCACCCTGACCGTGACCCCGGCCACGCGACCCGTGGCCGTGCCCGCCCCGGCGGGGACCGACGCCGGCAGCGTGACCGTCTCGGCAGAAGGCACTGTTGTGGGCCGCTGGACGCTGGTCACCGCCGCCGCGGTCGACGCGCCCTCAGCGTGGTGGCGGCTGGTGCACGGCTGAGCGGCGCGGGCTCACCAGGCGGCGTCGCTGCGCTCGGCGGCCAGGCGCAGTGCGGCGAGGGCCTCCTGGTCGCGGGCGCCGAGGTCGGGCGCCAGCCTGATCGACTCGAGCCGGTCGCGCGCGGTCACCAGCTCGACCTCGTGCAGGCCGAGGTGTGGCTTGGCCACGGGGCGACCGGTGAAGGCCGCCAGCGGTTCGCGCCACTTCTGGCGCAGCGCGCGGGGTGAGAGCTCACCGGCGCGCACCACCAGCCCGGTCCCGTCGCGGCGGGGACCGAGCCTGAATCGCAGAACGATGCGGCCGCTCTTGGCGCAGCTCTCGCAGCGGCCGTACCGCTCGTCGGGAATCTCCGGTCGCTTCCGGCAGACGCGGCACACGCCCGCCAGTCTACCCAGCAGCGCCGCCATTCCGCGTTGACAAAACCACCTATCCGTCATACCCTCGGCCGCGATATGAACGTCGAGGTGCGCGCCACCGGACTCCGTGCCATGCGCGAGCGGCACAAGCTCACCCAACGCGAGCTGGCCCGCCGGCTCGGGGTCACCCAGAATTACATCCCGGCGCTGGAGGCGGGCACCCGCAATCCGGGCCCCAAGCTGCGCCAGTCGCTGATGCAGCTCTTCCAGTGCGACTTCGAGGATCTCTTCCTGGTGGTGATGGTCAACCCGGTCAACAAGCGCGAGCAGGTGCTGCGCCCGGAGCAGACCTCAGAGGCGAGCTGAGCGCATCCTGCTCGCCTGTGGCCGCTCCTTACAATCGAGGCGATGGCGGATGACCGGTTGCTTCTCGAGGGGCTGCAGTTCTTCGGCCACCATGGCGACGTGGAGGCTGAACGTGCCCTGGGAGGACGGGTCGACGTCGACGTCGAGATCCACGCCGACCTTCGCCGCGCCGGCCGCAGCGACCAGCTCAGCGACGCGCTCGACTACGTGCGCTGCTACGAGACCGTGCGGCACGTGGTCGAGACCCGCCAGCACAACCTGCTCGAGACCGTGGCCGAGGAGGTTGCCGGCGCCCTGCTGACCGACGTCCGGATCAGCTCGGTCAGGGTTCGCGTCGCCAAGCAGCCCCCGATCGCCGGCGTCTTCCATCGCTTCGCGGTCATCATCGAGCGCGACAGGAGGGACGCTGCGCGATGAGCGCGGTGATCATCGACGGCCGGGCCGTGGCCGCCGCGGTGCGTGACCAGCTCGGCGCGCGGATCCGCGAGCTGACGGCCGCCGGGACCACGCCCGGGCTCGGCGCGATCCTCTGCGGGGATGACCCGGGTTCAGCCGTCTACGTGCGCAACAAGGGGCGGGTCGCGGAGGAGCTCGGCATCCACTTCGACCTGCGCAGGCCGGACATCGGCAGCAGCACCGACGACATCCTCGAGCTGGTGCACGAGATGAACGAGGACGACCGCATCGATGGCATCCTCGTGCAACTGCCGTTGCCCGCGCAGATCGACCCCGACGTCATCCAGGCGGCGACCAGTCCCGACAAGGATGCCGACGGCCTGCATCCGTTCAACTTTGGACGGCTCGCCCAGGGTGCTTCGGCCACGGTGGTCGCCTGCACACCGTCGGGGTGCATGGAGCTGCTCCGCCGCTACGACGTGCCGCTGCGGGGCGCACGCGCAGTGGTGGTGGGGCGCAGCGCGCTGGTCGGCCGGCCGCTGGGGATGCTGCTGCTCAACGCCGACTGCACGGTGACGTTCTGCCATTCGCACACCGCCAACCTGGCGTCCGTGTGCCGCCAGGCCGACATCCTCGTCGCCGCCACCGGACGGCCGGGCACGATCACCGCCGAGTACGTCAAGCCCGGAGCGTGCGTCATCGACGTGGGCACGACGAAGGTCGGCGACAAGCTCCGCGGTGACGTCGACCGCGAATCCGTCGAACCTGTGGCAGGCTGGCTCACCCCAGTCCCCGGTGGCGTCGGACCGATGACCATCGCCATGCTCATGCACAACACCGTCGCGCTCTGCGCGGCACGGCGCGGAGCCATCGTTCCCGCCAGCTCGCGCTGACGCCTGATGGCGAGCCTGCAGCTGCGCTGGTCGGAGCACGAGGCACGCAAGCCCTACGCGCGGCCGTTCATGGTCACCTTCGTCAGCGACACCACCGCTCAGCTCGGCAGCGTGGCGGTCAACGGCTCCGATCTGCTGTACTGGCGTCAGTTCGTCGCGGCCGTGGCCGCGCTGACCGGCGAGCTTTTCATCCGCGATGACGTCGATTCCGCAGCGGACCCGCAGCGCGCCTGGCTGCACAAGTTGACCGAGATGATGCCGCCGGCGCTGGACGTGTCCGTGACCCCGCGGTCCAGCTTCGATCACGATCGTGGCCGCGTGTTCGGGTTCGCCGTCGCCTGCGCTGACGACCGCAGCGCCATCGTCGATGCCCGCACCCTGCTCGAGTACCAGGAATTCCAGGCCGCGATCGCCCACCAGTGCGGGCTCCTGCTCCGCGTGGCCGCGGTGGAGGAGGTGGACGACGCGGCCCCCAGGCAGCGCGCGTGGCTGTCGTGGCTCAGCCAGACGGTCTCGCGTCCCGGTGTCGAGGAGGCGATGTCACGCGAGTGGCCGTGGCGCTGACCGCCAACTACGAGCGGGCTGTGGCAGCGCTCGCCGGCCTCCAGGGACGGGGCATGAAGCTCGGCCTGGAGCGCATCGAGGCGCTCCTCGCCGCCCTCGACAATCCGCACCGCGGGCTCAGAGGCGTGCTCGTCGCCGGCACCAACGGCAAGGGCTCGGTGTGCGCGCTCGTCGACTCGATGGCCCGGGCCGCCGGGCTGCGCACGGTGATGATGACCAAGCCCCACCTCGTCTCCTGGACTGAACGGATCGCGGTCGGCGGCCGTCCCATCGGCGAGGAGCGCTTCGCCGAGCTGGTCCTCGGTGCCATCGACGCCGCCGCCGGCATCGCGGGGGACCTCGGCTCGGCCACCGTCTTCGAGCTGGTCACCGCCGCCGGGATCGTCGCCGCCCGGGATGAGAAACCGGACCTGCTGATCACCGAGGTGGGTCTGGGCGGACGGCTCGACAGCACCAACGTTCTCGACCCCGGTGTCGCCGTCGTGACCGGCATCGCCGTCGACCACCGCGCCGAGCTCGGTACCGACATCGCCGGCATCGCTGCGGAGAAGGCGGCGATCATCAAGCCTGGCAACGATGTCGTCACCGGTGCCGTCGGCGTGGCTCTCGATGTGGTCCGCGAGGCGGCCGACCGGGTGGGGGCGGCGTCCCTCTCAGCGGTCGGCACCGACATCCCGTGGGCCGGGCGGGAACTGGGTCGGGGCGGGGTCGCGGTCGAGATCGCCGCGCCGCCGCTGCACCTCAGGACCCCGCTGCTGGGCGGCTTTCAGGAGCGCAACCTCGCCGTCGCAGCCCAGGTGTGCCGGGTCCTCAGGCGCCGCGGCACGGCGATCTCCGACGAGGCGATCGTGCGCGGGGCCGCAGCGGTGCGCTGGCCGGGGCGCATGCAGTGGATCGACGGTGCGCCCGCGCTGCTCGTCGACGGCTGCCACAACGCCGAGGCGGTCGCCGCCATGGTGGCTGCGGCCATCCCACTCTGCGCCGGCCGCCGCACCGTCGCCGTTTTCGGGGTCATGGCCGACAAGGAGATCGACGCCATGCTGAGCGCGCTGCGGCCGCTCACCGCCGACGTCGTCTTCACCGAACCGTCAACTGCCCGCGCAGCACCCGCAAAGGCGCTGGCGGCGCAGTGGGGCGAGGGCGCCGTGGTCGCCGCAGACGTTCCAGCGGCGCTGAAAGCCGCGCGTGCGATGGCCGGCGAGGACGGCGTCGTAGTCGCAGGCGGCTCCCTCTACATAGCCGGAGAGGTGCTCGGGGAAGAACCTGTAGAGGCTCGCGCGATCCTTGCGGGGAGGGACGGAGGCACAGGTGCCGCAGCGAATGTGCCGCGCAGAGAGGAGATCCACCCGCGCAGCGGGTGAGCTCCGAACGCCAGCGCGGCTTTGACCGAAGGCACCTGTGCCTCAGCCCCTCCCCGCGGGAACACCGGCCTACCTGGCGGTGCTCTTATGCGACCAGGACAGCGTCGAGCTTGGCCTTGAGCGACTGCTTGGGCTGGTAACCCACGATGCGCTCCTCGGCCTTGCCGCCGCGGAAGACCATCAGGGTGGGGATGCTCATGATGCCGAACATCCCGGGCGTGATCGGGTTGGCGTCCACGTCGACCTTGGCGACCTTGACGCGCCCGTCGTACTCGCCGGCGAGCTCCTCAACGATCGGGGCGATCATCTTGCAGGGCGAGCACCAGGATGCCCAGAAATCGACGAGCACCGGTACGTCGGAGTCGAGCACCTCCTGCTTGAAGTTGGTGTCGGTAACGACGACGGGTTGGGACATCTGTCTCTCCTGGTGAGGCGCCGCGGATGCGGTCGCCGGCAAGCTGCTTGGGGCGGGTGGTCGGCGGTTGTCAGTCGATGGTGGTGGCTGCCTTGGACGGGGTGGTGGTCGGCGACGTGCTCGGCGGTGATGACGAGGCCGCAGCATCCTTGGCCGGCTTGCTGCCCGAGTCGCCCGCCGGGGCCGAGCTGGGCGCCTTCTTGCCGTCGCCGTCGGTTGCCGAGGCGGCGGCTGGCTGCGCGGAGCGGCTGTCGGTCTTGTAGAAGCCGCTGCCCTTGAAGTGGATGCCGATTGGGAAGAACTGACGCGTGCCCGCGCCACTGCAGACCGGGCACGACGCCTGCGGCGCATCGCTCATCCGCTGCGTGACCTCGAAGTCGTGCTCGCAGGACTGGCAGCGGTATCCATAGATGGGCACTTGGTCTCCTGAGTCGCTCCTGATCACTGTCCTACCCGCCGCGGACAGTCTCCAAACGGCCGTCAATTCTCCCAAGGGCCGTGGGGATAGCGGAGCAGGTGACCCTCGAGGCGATGTGAGGGTACCGCGCCGCTGGCGATGCGGCGCGCCTGTTCGGCCCCATTGACATGGAGCCGGGCGGCACGTCTCTCAGCGCGCAGGAAGCGACGGAGGGCAACGTTGACCAGCTCGCTGCGGCTGAGCGGCGACCCGCGGGTGTGTGCGTTGAGGGCATCGACGACGTCCTCGTCGAGGGAAACGGCGATGCGACGGGCCATCCGCAGATCGTACGCGTCCGAGGCCTGCGGTCATCACCGAGTTCACAGCGGCGAGAGCACCAGGCCGGTGGGGACCTTGGGATAGAAGTACGTCGACTTCTGGGGCATGACCTCGCCGGCGTCGGCGACGGCGATCATCTCGGCGGTCGTCGCCGGGTTGAGGCAGAAACCGAGCAGAGATTCCCGTGATGTCACCCTTGCCTCCACCTCCTCGACGGATCGCGTGTAGCGCAGCGCCCCCTCGCGGATCGCCTCGGGGTCGGCGCCGGCGGGGCCGAGCACCTCTTCCTGGAGCACCACGACGTCGAGGCCCTGCCGTGGCGACGCGGTGGCCCGGCGCGGCCGCGAGAGCACAGCGCTGCCCTCGTGTGAGCGCACCGCGATCGCGTGCCGGCCCTGGCGCGCCGCCGCGGCGGCTGTCACGGCGGCGGCCAGGTCGGTTGCGCCTACGAGGTCCCAGCCGTCGTCGAGCCGCATCCAGAGATCGTCGAGGCTGTAGGCGGCATCGGGACGCGGCTGGAGAAGGCGATGGGTGGGGAGCAGGCTGATCCCGGGATCGTCCGCGTCGCACAGGTAGACCAGGGCGAACTGGGAATCAGCGGTGGCGTCGTCCCCCGCCGCGGCGCGCTCGGCGGCGTAGGCTGCCGCCGTCTCGTAGCGATGGTGACCGTCGGCGAGGTACAGCTCGGCCCCGGCCGCGGCCTCGCGGATGGCGGCCACGCGGGCAGGATCGTCGATCACCCAGAGCAGGTGCTTCTCTGATCCGAACTCGCCCTCGGTGCGGCCGCCCGCCGCGGCCGGCCCCACGGTCGCCTCCCCGAGGAGAGCGCTCACGCCAGGCGCGCCGCGCCAGACGGCGAACACGGCGCTGGTCTGAGTGCGCGTGGCCCGCATCAGCGCCAGCCGGTCCTCCTTGGGACCGCGCAGGGTGCGCTCATGCGGACGCAGCTCACTCTGCTCAAAGGGCACCGCGCGGACCCGCGCGAACAGCCCGCGGCGCACCTGCGCGGTGCCGTCGGGCATGGTGAAGCGCTGCTCGCTGACATAGAACGAGGGCGACGCATCCTGGACGAGAACACCGAGCTGGCGCCACGACTGGAGGTGGGCCTGGGCGCGGCTGTAGCGGTCCCTGACCCCGGGCACGTCGTCGGGCAGCTCCTGCCCGTAGTCGACACGGACGATGTTGCGAAGGTCGCGGCCGTACAGCGCGTCCTGCTGGGCACGGCTGATCACGTCGTATGGTGGGGCGAGCACACCACCGAGGTGCACCACCGCAGGGTCGAAACGGATCGCGCGCAGCGGCACCAGGTCTGCCATAACCGCCAGTCTGCGTGAAGCTCCTCCGGTTAGGCGCCGGGGCCGCGTTGCAGCGCTGCGAGGATGGCCGCGGCCAGCGCCCCCGCCGTGTCGGGGCCGAGCTCGACGGCGACGCGGGCGGTCGGTCCTGCCTGCGGGGCGAGGAAGTCGATGTTCAGGGTGTGCTCAGCGGCCGCGTGCACAGGGTGGTCGAGGTAGACGGTGGCGTCGGTGAGAGAGAACCAGCCGTTGGCGCCCTTGGCGCTGCCGGTCACCTTCAGATGCTCGGTCACGTAGGTGCACATCGCGTCACCTCGTTGCCAGATGGCGGCTGAAGAACGCTTCGATGAGGGCCCACCCCTGCTCGGCGGCTTGGGGGGCGTAGCTGGGGCGGTCGGTCGTGAAGAAACCATGCCCGGCGTTCTCGAACATATGGAACTCGTGTTCCTTGCCGGCATCCGTGAGGACTCGGTCGAGCTCGGCCACATGCTCGGGCGACGGGTGCGAATCCTCTGTGCCGAAGAGGCCGAGCAGCGGGCAGGAGAGCTTGGGCGCGAGGTGCGTCAACGGCCTGACCGCCAGCGCGAACCCCTCGGGCGGCTTCTCGACAACGAATCCGCCGTAGCAGTCCACCGCCGCATCCACGGTCAGCGAGCAAGCGGCAAGGAACGCCTGCCTGCCGCCCGAGCAGTAGCCGAGCACCGCAACACGTCCGTTGGCATTGGCAAGCGAGCGGAGATGGTTGGCCGCACCATCGACATCGCCCACCAGGCGGTCGTCAGGCACACCACCGGCGGCGCGCACCGCGGCAGCGGCGTCGTCGGGGCTGGCGCCAGGGGCTTCGCGGTAATGGAGGTTGGGGCAGATCGCGTTGTAGCCCATCGTCGCGAGGCGGCGAGCGCTCTCCTTGGTGTCGCTGTCGTAGCCCGGCATGTGGTGGATGACGACCACGCCACCGACCGCGTCCCCCCCGGAGGTCAGGGCCAGGTAGGCCTCGATGCCGTCACCCCCCGCGCCGGTGATCGCCACTGTCTCGGTGGCGGCGGTGTCCTCGCTCACCTACAGGCGCACCTGGCGGAGCTGCTCGAGGTTGGCGACGGCGGCGAGCCGCTCGAGCATGGCGCTGTCGACCGCGTCGTCGATCTCCATGAGCATCACGGCCCGGCCGCGCGGCCGGTCGCGGCCAAGCTCGATGCGTGCGATGTTGATGTCGTTGCTGGCCAGAAGGGTCGAGACCGCCGCGATGACGCCGGGGCGATCCTCATGCTGCACGACCAGGAAGGTGCCGGCGGGGTGCATGTCGACGCGGAAGTCGTCGATGCGCGTGATCCTGGGGACGCCCTCGAAGTGGGTGCCGGCGACCAGCAACCGCTGCTCGCCGACGACCTCGACGAACATCGAGTTGGTGTGGTCGACACTTCGTGTGGTGGTGTGCTCGTCGACGTCCACGCCCATCGATCGCGCCACCATCTTGGCGTTGACCGCGTTGACGCGCGTGTCGGAATAGTGGCCGAGCAGGCCGCGCAGCACCTCCGCGGTGAGCAGCGAGGTGTCGCCGTCGGCGAGCTCGCCGGCGTAGCTGCAGATCACCCGGCGGACACCACCGCTGCTCAGCTGCGCGGCCAGCGAGCCCATCTTGCGCGCCAGCTCCAGGTAGGGACGCAACCGGGCCAGCTCCTCGGCGCTGATGGACGGTGCGTTGACCGCGTAACGCGGCGATCCGCCGCGCAGGTACTCGACGATCTGGTCGGCAACGTCGGCGGCGACGTTCACCTGGGCCTCGGCGGTGCTGGCCCCGAGATGGGGCGTGACCACGATGCCGTCGACGCCGATGAGCGGATGCCCTGCCTGTACAGGCTCGCTGGTGAAGACGTCCACGGCAGCGCCCGCGATGACCCCATCACGCACGGCCTCGGCCAGGGCCTCCTCGTCGACGATCCCGCCCCGGGCCACGTTGATGATCCGGGCGCCACGGCGCATCCGGCGCAGTTCCGCTGCCCCGATGACACCGCGAGTGCGGTCGGTGAGCGGCACGTGGACGCTGATCACGTCGCTCTCGGCGAGCAGGGTGTCCATGTCGACGAGCTCGGCACCGGCCTGCTCGGCCCGGTCATGGGTGACCAGGGGATCGTGGGCGATCACGCGCATGCGCAGGCCCTCGCCGGCGATGCGAGCGACCTCGAAACCGATCTTGCCAAGGCCGAGCACTCCGAGCGTCCGCTCACGGAGCTCGACGCCGATGAGGCGCGAGCGCTCCCAGCGGCCCGCGCGCAGCGACGCGTCGGCGGCGGGGATGTTGCGCGCCAACGCCAGCATCATCGCCACCGCGTGCTCGGCGGCGGCGATGGTGTTGCCTGTCGGTGCGTTGAGAACGAGCACGCCACAGCTGGTTGCGGCGTCGATGTCGATGTTGTCGACGCCGACCCCGGCGCGTCCGACCACGCGCAGCCGCGTGGCCACGGCAAGCACGTCGGCGGTGACCTTGGTCTCGCTGCGCACCACCAGCGCATCGTAGCCGGGGATGCGCGCGATCAGCTGCTCGGCGGACAGCCCGGTCTGCACGTCGACCTCCCCAGCGGCGCGGAGCCGGTCGACACCGTCGGCGGCGATCGGGTCGGCCACCAGGATGCGCACCCTGCCGGTGTCGGGAGCGGCCGTGGACGGCTGCGCCGACTGCGGCGCCTCGGCCTGTGGGCTCAACCCACTCCGGCCGGCTGGCCGGTCACCTGCATGCTCCGCACCACCGCCTGGGCGGCGGGCACGGCGAGGCCGACACGGCTGCGCATCCCGGTCTCGTGCAGACCCTGCTCGAGCGTGGCCAGGATGTTGTACACGTCGCCCTCCTCCACCATGCCGAGGTGGCCGATCCGGAAGATCCGGCCGCTGAGGTCACCCTGGCCCCCGGCGAGCACCAGCCCGTGGCGCGCGTGCAGCGTGGTCAGCAGCTCCTTGAGCGAATCGGCGCCGTCCACGGGGTTGAGGACTGCGGTCACGGTGTCACTGCGATAGCCGTCTGCAGCCAGGAATTTCAGGCCAAGCGCGTCGATGCCGGCGCGGATCATCTCGGCGACCCTTGTGTGCCGCGCCCAGACGCTCTCCATGCCCTCCTCGCGCATGATGGCGAGGCCCTCCTGGATGGCGTAGAGGACCGACACCGCCGGCGTGGTGTACGTCTGCGACTTCTGCTGGTACTTGCGTTCGCGGGCGAAGTCGAGGTACCACCGCGGCGTCGTGGCGGTCTCGGCACGGGCGAACGCCGCCTTGCTCACCGCCACCATGGTCACGCCGGGAGCCGCCATCCAGCCCTTCTGCGAGCCGGTGACGAGGACGTCGATGCCGAGTTCATCGGTGTGGAGGGGCAGGCAACCGGCGCCGCTCACGCTGTCGACGGCGAGGAGCTTGCCGCGGCTCTTGACGACGCCGGCAATCGCCGTGAGGTCGTTGGTGACACCCGTGCTGGTCTCGTTGTGGGTGACGAAGACGGTGCTGATGTCGCTGTTCTCGGCGAGGATGCGGTCGACGTCCTCGGGGTCGATGGGCTCACCGTCGGGCACGCGCAGGCGGAGAACGTCGGCGCCGTAGGCCACGCCGATGTCGGCCCAGCGGTCGCCGAACGAGCCCATCGTGCAGAAGAGGGCGCGCTCTCCCGGGCTGAGCAGGTTGACCACCGCAGCCTCGAGCCCGCCGGTGCCGCTGCACGGGTAGATGAGCACGTCGTTGGCGGTGTGCAGCGCCCAGCGCAGCCCCTCTTCGATGTCACGAAGCAGGGCGGCGAACTCGGGTCCGCGGTGGTTGATCATCTGCCGCGACGCCGCCCTGATGACACGGTCGGGCAGGGGAGTGGGTCCGGGAACACGGAGCTGCTGTGCGAAGGCCATGTCTGCTCCTGTGGTGACGTGGACGCTCGCGATCAGTCTACCAATCGTCATGCGCCGCCCCGTTGCCAGCGCCGCCGGCTCAGAAGAGCTCGTCGTAGATGTGATGCGGACGTGCGAATCGGTTGGCGCGCATCGCGGTGGCCCGCAGCGCCACCGCGCGCCGTCTCCGCCGGGTCGCCGCGCGACGCACGAGCACGTGGTCGACCACGATCCGCAGCAGCCCGTAGAGGGCACGGACCACGCGGAGGGCGCGCACCGGCCAGCGGACCACCACGGCCACCAGGGCAAGCAGCACGGCGTAGCGCATCACTGCGCCCAGCCAGCCCGATCCGCCCGCGGTCGCCGGCGCCGGGGCCGCCGCGGAGGCGGTCGTCGCCACCGCGTGATCGGGGTGCGAGGCGTTCCAGGCGACGATCTGCGCCTTGCGCTTCAGCACGTCGGGGTTGTACTGCTCGATGGCCGAGCGGATCGCCATCGCCAGCAGTTGCTGGAACCCGGGCGTGCCGATCAGCGCGGCCTCGCGGCTGTTGCTGAGGTACGCGGGCTCGACGGTGACGGTGGGCATCTCGGTGTGGATCCACCAGTTGTCACGCAGCTGCACACCGTCACCGGCGACGCCCAGTGGGCTGAGGTACTTGAACATCGCGTCGCTCATGATTTGTGCGAACGCCAGGTCGGAGTCCTTCGGGTACAGCACCAGGGAGCCGCTGACGCTCTGGTCCGTGAACGAGTTGAAATGGACGCTGACGAAGACGGCGGCGTGGTTGTTGTTGGCCGTGTCGCTGCGCTGCTGGATGCTCAGGGCGCGGTCGTCGCTGCGCGTCAGGATGGCCTTGACGTCGTCCTGCGCAAGCAGGGTCTGCACGCGCTTGGCGACGGCGAGTGTGGCGTCCTTCTCCTGGAGCCCATTGCTCGGCGCAATGGCGCCGGGGTCGTACGGCATGTCCGGCTGCGCCGGGTTGACCGCACCGCCGTGGCCGGGGTCGATGACGACGACCAGCGGCGCCGGGCTCGATTGGGCGTGCGCCGTCGGCGAGGCGGCGATCACCATCGCGGTGACGACCGGGACGCTGAGCAGGACGTGGAGAAGACGGGTCGCCGGACGGCGCATGGCCAAGCGTCAGTATATGGCCGGTCGGAGGGGAGCGCGGCTCAAGCGGCCCGCTGGCCGCGGGCGGTCAGCCCGGCGAGGCCCTCATCTCGCCGGTGGCTCACCGCCGGTGTGTGCGAAGAGCTTGCAGACGATCTTCCACGTGCCATCGATTCGTGCGAGCAGGAAGTAGTCGACGAACGACACCGTGCCCCAAGACCCATCCTCAGTCAGCGCGACCGCCGCGGCATCGCCAGTCTGCTCCAGAGACACGATGCGGGCGCTGTAGTTTCCGGTGTCGGCCGGCATGTCGGCAGCCATCTCGTACAGGTCCGTGACGGGCACGTCGTGGCGGGTACCCGCCAGCGAGCCGAACATCCGCGCGTCCTCGTGGAAGGCCTCGCGCAGCTTGGCGGGGTCGCCTTTCGACGCGCCCTCAATGTAGAGATGGACCGTCTTCTCCCCCAAGCCCCGCTCGGGCGGGTGCGGACCACAAATGTAGGGCCGCTTACGCAAGAGCTCAAGAACGCGGACAGCCAACCTCGTGGCGCTTGGTCGGCGACGGCATTGCTGCTACCGGACTTCAGCCTGATACGGCAGAAGCGCGATGTGGCGGGCTCGGTTCAAGGCGGTGGTGAGACGGCGCTGGTGGCGGGCGCAGGTGCCGGTCATGCGGCGCGGAAGGATCTTGCCGCGGTCGCTGAGGTAACGGCGCAGGCGGGCCACCTCCTTGTAGTCGATCACCTCGACGTGTTCCAGGCAGAAGCTGCACACCTTGCGGCGGCGGCGATCGTAATCAGGCATCTCGGTTGGGCCTCAGGTTAGAAGGGGATGTCGTCGGGATCGACGTCGCCGCCCTGGCTGGGGAGCGCGGGGGTCGCCATCGCTCCGGCGGGCTGGCCGGCCAGGTCCGCGGTGCGAGCGCCGCCCTCGCCGTCCTGGCGGCTGTCGAGGAACTGGACGTCGTTGGCGTTGACCTCGGTCTTGTAGCGCTTGGCGCCGGTGTCCTTGTCGTCCCACGAGCGCGTCTGCAGGCGGCCTTCGATGTACACCATGCGACCCTTCTGCAGGTACTGGCCGCACAGCTCGGCGAGCTTGCGGTTGCCCTGGTTCCAGACCACGATGTCGTGATAGTCGGTGAACTCACGGCGCTCCCCGCTCTGGTCCTGGCCGTAGCGGTTGGTGGCGAGGGCCAGGTTGCAGACCGCAGTTCCGCTGGGCGTGAAGCGCAACTCGGGATCGCGGGTGAGCCGGCCGATGAGCATCACACGGTTGAGCGAGCCGGACATCAGTTCTCCTCCTCGGTGGTTGCCTGAACGGCCGCGGGCTTGTGGTCCGCCTCATCTCCGTCGTGGTGCTCATCATCGGTGTCCGAGGCGACAGCTGTCTGACGCGCCGGCGCCTCGTCGACCTCCTCCTCGGCCTCGGCCTCAACCGCGTCCTCGTCGTCGTCGACTGCGTCGGGCACGGCCACCGAGGCGGGGACGCTGTCCGGGTCCACGGCATCGACCTCGGCTCCGGCTTCGTGGAGCACGAGCAGGTGGCGAAAGACCGTCTCGTGGATGGTCAGGGCACGCTCGATCTCGGCCACCCGCGAGCCGTCGACGCGCAGGTGCAGAAGCATGTAGTGGCCGTCCCGGAGATGGTCCACCTCGTAGGCCAGGCGGCGCCGCCCCCAACTCGTCGACCGCACCACCGAGCCGCCGACGCCGGCGATCACATGCTCGACGGACTCCGCCGCAGCCTGCAGGCCCTCGTCGTCGAGCTCCGGCCGGACGATGTACATCAACTCGTAGTCGCGCACCACGCGCGCACCTCCTTTCCCGTGGGCTTGCGGCATCCGGGCCTGGTGCGCCGCCGAGGTGGCTGACGGGCAGCGCCGGATGCAGGAAAGCTATCTGTGAAATGTCCCCGCGGGGCCTGACCAAGCATAGCAGGGCCTCGGAGCCCAGCGCCCGCAGGTGCAACCAGGTCGCAGCTGCGCTAGGATCGCAGACGGGCTCGGGGGATGGAACGAGTCGCCGCAGTGCCAGCGTGGAGGGCCCCATGTCCGACCGGTTGACGCGCCTACGTGGCTCGCTGTCACGTGGTGAGTGGCTGCGCCTCGGCGGATGCTACGCGGTCATCCTCGGCTTTCACCTGGTCGGGTTCGGGGTGCTGCTGCTGGTCAGCGGACCGAAGTACGACGCCAGGCTGTTCGGCATCGGCGTGGGCCTCACCGCGTACGGCTTCGGCTTGCGTCACGCCTTCGACGCCGACCACATCTCGGCCATCGACAACACCACCCGTAAGCTGATCGCGGACGGAAAGCGGCCGGTGGCGGTGGGCTTCTTCTTCTCCCTCGGCCACAGCACCATCGTGGTCGCGCTGACAGTGATCATCGCGGTGGCGGCGCGCGCCGTCGCTTCCCAGGTGACCAACGGCAACAGCGCCCTGCACAGCGTGGGCGGGTACATCGGCACCGGCGTCAGTGGGTTCTTCCTCTATCTGATCGCCGGCATCAACCTGGTGATCCTGGTGGGCATCGTCCGCATCTTCGGGCAGATGCGCCGTGGGGAGTTCGACGAGCCGACGCTGGAGAAGCGGCTCATGGAGCGCGGGCTGATGAACCGTCTGCTCGGCCCGATCGCCCGTTCCATCAAGTCGAGCTGGCAGATGTACCCGATCGGTGTCCTCTTCGGGCTTGGCTTCGACACCGCCACCGAGGTTGGCCTGCTTGCGCTCGGCGGCGGCGCGGCAGCGGCCAACCTGCCCTGGTACGGGATCATGGCGCTGCCGTTGCTCTTCACCGCGGGGATGTCACTGATGGACACCGCCGACGGCGCGTTCATGAATGTCGCCTATGGCTGGGCGTTCTCCAAGCCGGTGCGCAAGGTGTTCTACAACCTGACCATCACAGGGCTGTCGGTGGCCGTCGCCTTGCTGGTCGGCACAGTCGAGCTGCTCAGCATCCTCACCCAGTCCCTCAACCTCCAAGGCGGGATCTGGGATTTCCTCGGCTCGGTCAACCTCAACACGATCGGCTTCGTCATCGTCGGGATGTTCGTGGCCACCTGGCTCGGCGCGCTCCTGGTGTGGCGTTTCGGCCGGATCGAGGAGCGCTGGGCGCTGGCTCCCGCCGCCGGCGACACGACGGAGACGGAGGCCTCGTCGGCCGCCTGACCGCGGAACCGCCGCCGGCCTTCAGCTAGACTTCGAGGCTCGCCGGACGGAGGTCAGCTAGCTCAGTTGGTTAGAGCGCACGGTTCACATCCGTGAGGTCGAGGGTTCGAATCCCCCGCTGACCACCACTGTGATGTCTCAAGACATGCTGGCCACATGTCGCGCGTTCTGATTGCCGCATCCTGGTCACGTTGCTCGACCGCGGCTATGGTTACCGCGGCCAACCTTCCCGTTGCCGGCGTCAGTGCTGCCCGAACGTCGCCCGGTGCTGGAAGAAGGCGATCAGGGCTGTGGCGGCCGATCCGGCGATGACGGCAGCGAGCGCGACCACCTCGACGACTGCCAGCCACACCTGGGCGGGACGCACCGTGACCACTGCGACCAGCGCGATCAGTGCTGCGGCGACGCTCAGCCATCGCGTTGCCGGGGTCACCCACGTGGTTCGCAGGGAGCCGGTCGCAGGCCGCGAGAGCATCGCGATCATGAACAGGTCGGCAAGCGGCACCAGCCGCCGGACAGGACCGGGCAGCGACGGGACGGCATCACGGGGAGTCCGGGTCAGACGGTTCGGCACCAGGTGAGCTTAGAACCGCTCCTGCCACACCGCTCAACCACCGATTGCTTTGTAACCGGCCTCGTCGAGCAGGTCGGCGCCGGCCTCGTCGACGCTGTTGAGGCGAACCATCCAACCCTCACCGTAGGGATCCCCGTTGACACGCTCTGGTGACTCGGCGAGCTGCTCGTTGACCGCGGTCACCGTGCCGCCCACCGGGGCGTACAGGTCGCTCGCGGCCTTCACCGACTCGATGGTGCCGAACTTGTCACCTGGCTTGAGCACCGTCCCGACGGCGGGCAGCTCGATGAAGTTGACATCGCCGAGCTCGGACTGGGCGTGGTCGCTGACGCCGACCGTGGCCACGCCGCCTTCGACGTGCACCCATTCGTGGCTCTTGGTGAAGCGGTATTCACTCAGGTCAGGCACTCAACCATCTCCCTTCTTGCGCTTGTAGAACGGCAACGGCACCACCTCTGCCGGTGCCATGGTTCCGCGAATGTCCACGGCGACGTCGCCGTCCTTCTCGAAGTCGGGCTGCACCGACGCGGTGGCGACGGCTGTGCCCACAGTGAAACCGAACGTGCCGCTGGTCACCACGCCGACCGCGCGCCCCTCCTGGATGACCGATTGGCCGTGGCGTGCGATGGTGCGCGGACTGAGTCGCAGGCCGACGAAGCGGCGCGGCGGCGACTCGCGCAGCGGGCGGAGCGCGTCAGCGCCGATGAAGTCACCCTTGTCGAGCTTCACCGTCCAGCCGAGGCCGCAGCTGTACGGGTCGGTGTCGTCGTCCATGTCCTGGCCGTACAGGCGCAGGCCGGCCTCGAGCCGCAACGTGTCGCGCGCGCCAAGGCCGGCGGGAACCAGGCCACGGGCAGCACCGGCCTCGAGGATCGCGTCCCACACCTGGCCAGCCCGGTGCGCGTCGATGTAGATCTCGAAGCCGTCCTCACCCGTGTAGCCGGTGCGCGAGACGCGCTGGAACTGTGCGTCCGTCACTCCCGCGAGCGACAGGCCGGCGGCAAAGAACGGGCGCAGCTCGCGGAGCGCGGGACCGCCCTCGTCCATGCGTGCCAGCGGCTCGAGCACGTCGGCGGCCCGCGGCCCCTGCACTGCGATCAGGGCCAATTGATCGCTGCGGTCGTCGACATCGACGTCGCGGCCGGCGAGCTCGCGGATCCAGACGACGTCCTTCTCGCGCGTGGACGCGTTGACGACGATGATGAAATGATTGTCGTCAGCGCCGCGCATGACGATGACGTCGTCGACGATGCCGCCGCTCTCGTTGCACATCACCGAGTACAGCAGCTGGTTGGGCAGCAGGCGGCCGACGTCGTTGGTCACCAGCCGCTGGACGAAGTCGCGGGCCCCGGGGCCGCCGACGCTGACCTCGCCCATGTGGCTGACGTCGAAGATGCCGGCACGCTCGCGCACGGCGATGTGCTCGTTGCGGATACCGGTGTACTGCAGGGGCATGTCGTAGCCGGCGAAGTCCACCATTCGCGCGCCGGCGGCCACGTGACGGTCGTAGAGCGGGGTGTGGCGGCCCATCAGGCGTGGGAGTGTACGGACTCGACCCCGCGTAGGTGGCCACCCTGCCAGCGGCTACGATCCGGCCCGATTCCGCAGAGGAGAGCCAGGGATGGTCATCGCCCTCGTCGTGGTGGCGGCGCTTCTTGTCGTCGCCGCTCTGGCGGCGATCAGGTTGCTGCGCGCCCCGCTGCCCCGCGTCCGCGGCCGCCTCGTCGTCGATGGGCTGCGCGCACCCGTCGCGGTCGTGCGCGACCGCCACGGCGTGGCCCACGTCGACGCCGCCTCCATGGAGGACGCGGCGTTCGCGATGGGCCTGGTCCATGCGCAGGAGCGGCTCTGGCAGCTGGACCTCAACCGCCGGGTCGCCGCCGGCCGGATCAGCGAGATCGCGGGGCCGCAAGCGCTGCCCGCCGACCGCTTCCTGCGCCGGGTCGGGCTGCGCCGCGTCGCGGCGGTGGAGGCCGAGCTGCTCGAGGGCGAGACCCGGACCATGCTCGAGGCCTACGCGGCCGGGGTGAACTCGGTGATCGGCGGGCGGCGCCGGCTGCCGCTCGAGTTCACCCTGCTGAAGTTGCGCCCGGAGCCCTGGGAGCCGGTCGACAGCATCGTCTGCGCCAAGCTGCTGGCGCTCGGCCTGAGCTGCAACTGGGATGCAGAGTTGCAGCGTCTGCGACTGCTCGGCGCCGCCGGCCCCGAGGTGGCGGCGCGTTTGCACCTCGTCTACCCGGACAGCAACCCGACCATCCTCGCGGAGACCACCCGGCAGGCCGGCCCGCGCGCCGGCGTCGAGCTGCTCGAGCTCTACCGCGCGGCCGCCGCCTGGCTGCCAAGCTCGGTGGGCGCGAGCAACGCCTGGGCGGTGGGCCCCGACCGCACCGCCACCGGCCGCCCCCTGCTCTGCAACGACCCGCACCTGGAGCCGACGGTCCCCTCGATCTGGTTCGCCGCCCACATCAGAGCCGGCGACGACTTCGAGACAACCGGGGTCACCTTCGCCGGCCACCCCTTCCCGGTGCTCGGGCACAACCGCCGCGTCGCCTGGGGCTTCACCAACTCATGTGTCGACGCCCAGGACCTGATCGTCGAGCAGTTCGACGCCGCCGGCGCCTCGCGCTACCGCACCGAGAAGGGCTGGGCGGAGTCGCGCGTCGTCCGTGAGGTGATCCGGGTCAAGGACGGGTCGGACGAGGTCGAGGAGGTGGTGATCACCCGGCACGGGCCCGTGGTGGAGCGCTGCGATGACCCCGGCAGTGGCCGCTGGCTTGGCCTGGCATTGCAGTGGACCGCGCTGATCCCAGCCAACGCCAGCCGCGCCCTGCTCGATGTTCAGCGCGCCTCTGACTGGGACTCCTTCCGGGGTGCCTTCGCCGAGCTGGACGCCCCCTCCCAGAACTGCGTCTACGCCGACGTCGACGGCCACATCGGCTACTTCTGCAGCGGGCGCATCCCGGTGCGACGCCGGCCGGCGTCCGGCCTGCCGGTGCCCGGCTGGGATCGGGACCTGCGCTGGGAGCGCTTCCTGGGCGTCGACGAGGTGCCTCAGCAGCTCGACCCAGCCGACAGCCTGGTGGTGACCGCCAACAACCGCATCGTCGGTGACGACTTCTCGCCGTACATCGCCGCCGACTACATGGCCGGCTACCGGGCGCGCCGGCTCCATGAACTGCTCCTCGGCGACGGCATGGACGTCGAGCGCATGCGGGCAATCCAGCTCGACGTGCTGTCACCGCCGGCCACGGAGGTCTCCTGGTTGCTCACCGCGGTGACCTGCCGCGGCGCCAGGGCGGAGGCGATGCGCCATCGCCTGGTTGCGTGGGACGGGCAGATGGCTCCCGACCGCATCGAGCCGACGGTATACGAGGCATTCATGCTCCGGCTCGCAGAGCACGCGCTGCGCCCGTTGTGCGGCGACGCCTGGAGCATCGCCGCCGGGGTCAGCCTCGTCCATCCGCTCTTCGAGTACCCAGGGAACATCATCGGGCGTGCCACGCCGCTGCTCGTCGAGACCTGGGCCGAGGGCGACGACTCGTGGTTCGACGGCAAGACGACATGGCCTGAGGTGGCCGCGCGAGCCCTGGAGGATGCCGTCGCCGACCTTGGCCGCACCCTCGGCAGGCAGCGGCGCTGGCGCTGGGGTCGCGTCCACGCCATCCCTCTGCGCCACCCCCTTGCGGTGCGCCCGTTGCTCGGCCGGCTGCTCAACGCGCCCTCTGTCCGCGCCGGGGGCGACGTCGACACCGTCATGGCCACCGCGCCTCGGCCCGGGCTGGACTTCGCCACCCGCGTGATGGCGCCGTCCTGGCGCCAGGTCTTTGACGTCGGCGCTTGGGAGACAGGGTGCACGGGCATCCTCTACCCCGGACAGTCAGGCCATCGCGCCTCGCGCCATCACCACGACCTGTCAAAACGCTGGCAGCGCAACCGTCAGTTCGAGCTGAGCTGGGGCGAGGGGTCGTTCCGCGGACGTCGCCGGCTGACATTGGCTCCTGGTGAGCGCGGCCTGATCACCAGAGAGCCGTCATGATCGGGAGCGGATGAATGCGGCACGGACGTCGCGCGCCGACCAGGTGGGGGTGGTCCGCGGCTGCTGCCTCGGCCTGGTCCTCCTGGCAGCGATCGCGATCTTCGCCGCAGTGCAGGGATTCCGGGCGCTCGCGGACCCCAACCTCGGCGCGCCACCCGCTGGGACGTCGCACGGCACCGGCCTTGCGCTGATCGCCGCGGAGCTGGCCGGCGACGCGGGAACGCAGCTGGTTGCCGGCGAGCACGCTGTGGTGGTCCTCAGCGAGCAGGACCTCACGGTCATCGCCACGGCGCGCAACCCCTCACCCGACCGGTTCCGCAATCCCCAGGTGCGCGTCCGCGACGGACTGCTGGTGATGTCGGCGCAGTCGAGCGTCGGCCCGTTCGGGGTCACCCCGGTGGCCAGGACGCAGGTCGTGTTCAGTGACCCGAGCGGCTCGCCGCAGATCGCCGCCCAGGCTGTCGACTTCGCTGTCGGCCAGCTCACCCTGCCGCAGTGGCTCGGCGAACGACTCGACCCGGCGGCGTCGACCACCATCAACTTCGCCAAGCTCTTCGCTGCCAACCCGATCCTGCTGACGCTGTCGCAGGCGCTGGAGTGCGTGTCGGTGAAGCCCGACGGGGTGCACGTCGGCTTCCATCGCCCAGGCGCCGCCACGGATTCGAGCCGGTGCGGCTGACCAGACCAGCCATCGCTGCAGCCTAGAATCGCGGCGTGAACCTGCAGGACATCCTCGACTGGTCGGCGGAGCTCGCCGGCTGCGACACGGTACCGGCGGATTCGCAGGTGTACGTCGAAGCACCGGCCGATGTGCACAGGGTCCTGTTCGGCGTGGACATCAGCCTCGCCGAGGTTCTCTGGGCGCGGCAGAACGGTTTCGACGCGGTGATCGCGCATCATCCGCTCGGCGACCGTGCGCGCACACGGATGGCCGAGGTGATCCATCGCCAGGTCGACCAGATGAGTGCGGAGGGCATTCCCCGGGAGACCGCGGAGCTCGCCGTCACCGCGCGCCTGGAGGCATTCGAGCGCGCCATGCACATGAGCAACGTCAACGCCATCGTCGACGGTGCGCGGCTGATCGGCATGCCGCTCTGCAACGTCCACCTCGCCTGCGACATCATCACCCGTGGCGCGATCATCGACGTGCTCCGCGCCCACGCATGGGCTGACGCAACCGTCGGCGACGCCATCGAGTGGATGGACGAGGCGTTTGCCGAGTACGGCCGCGGCCATTCGCGGCCGCAGGCGTGGGTGGGCTCGACCTCCAACCGTCTGGGACGCTGGACTGTGGCCATCGCGGGCGGCATCAACGGCGGGTTCCCGGTCTTCAACGAGTATTTCAGGGTCGGTGTCGACACCATCTTCGCCATGCACTGCGACGAGGGCGAGCTGCAACGGTTGCGCGCGGTCGCCGACGAGGACGACACGCTGGTGATCACCGGGCACATGACCAGCGACAGCATCGGCATCAACATGGTGATCCGGGAGCTCGAGCAACGCGGCATCGAGGTGGTCAGGACCAGCGGAGTGGTCAGCCCGGCGTAGGCTCGGCGGTCGCCGCCAGCAGAAAGCTTGCGTGGCTCTGCACCTGCGGGTCGTTGCCCAGGGGGGAGTTGTCGGTCGGGTCGGCGACCTCGCCGAACAGGCCGAGAGAGCCGCGACTTGACGCTGCCGCCGCGAAATGGCGAGAGCCGTCGCGGCCGCTGCGCTGCAGCGCTTCGGCGAGCCAGAAGGTGGGGAACAGGAACGGTGCGCAGGGATCCTTCGACGGGTCCTGCTCGGGGTCGTGACGGTCGACCAGTCCGTTGCGGTCCAGGCCGCCGGTGATGGCGTCCAACGTTGCCGCCGCACGCGTGTCGCCCGAGTCGAAGATGCCGAACAGCACCGCCTGGGCGAGCGCCGAATCAGGCCCTCCACCGACGTCGGTGAGCTGCAGCGGTCCGCTCCCCGCCAGCACGTCGGCGCGGATGTCCCGGGCGGCGGCGCGCCAGCGGTCGGCCCCGTCCGCGATCTCGCCCTCGTCCGCGAGCGCTGCGGCCTTGGAGAGGCCGACCCATGCCATCACCCGCGAATGCGTGTAGCGGCGCGGCCGGCCGCGGATCTCCCAGATGCCGTGGTCAGGTTCGCCCCAGTGCTCGGCCGTCCAGTCGGCGACGCGCGCCCCTCCCCGCGCGAAGCTCGGCGGGAGCGCCTCCTGTTCGGCGAGGCACGCGGCGAATTCGAGCAGCTCGCCGGCGACGTCGAGCTGCGGCTGCTCGGAGGCAGCGTTGCCGAAACGCACCGGACGTGCGTCGCGGTAGCCGCGCAGGTGGTCGAGCTGTGCCTCCGGTGGCGGCGGTGAGCCATCGACGCGCAGCAGCACCGCGGGCGGGAGCGACGTGGTGGCCTCGCCGAGGAAAGCCCCGAGCCCGGCGGCGTCGTGGACCAAACCGGCGCGGAGCATCGCCACCCCGGCCAGCGCGGTATCACGCAGCCAGCTGTACCGGTAGTCCCAGGTTCGCGCGCTTCCCGGCCACTGCGGGATCGAGGTGGTGGGTGCCGCGACGATGCCACCGCTGCGCTGGCGCAGCCCGTGCAACACCGCAGCAGTCTGGCGAAGGATGGACCGGGCGGTGGTGTCGCCGAGCACGGTCGACGCCAGCGCGTTGGGCGCCGCCGCCGCCGCCGGCACCGTGGCCGCGAAATGGGCGCGGGTGCCGTCGAGCAACGGCGAGACCGGCGCGGGGCCGGCGTCGCGGAGGATCACCGCACCGCCTGACGAATCCACGGTGAAGCGGCACCGGGCTACACCGGCATCGTCCACCATCCACTCACCGGGTGCCTGCACGACCAGGTCGACGCGCCCGCCGTGGACGAAGAGTGCGGAACCGGCGGCGCTCGCCGACACATGCGCGCGGGCTGCATCCGGTGCCAGCGCCACGGCTACTGTGACCTCGACGTCGCCTCGCGCGCGCAGGGTGCGAAGCAGGCGCGGCGGCCCGTCCCACGCCAGCGCGTCGTGCATGGTGAGCTCATCGCCGCCGCTCCGCCACACCGTGCGCAGCACCAGCGTCCCCGGCTCGTAGGCGCGCTCGACAATCGTCGACGTCGGATCGGTCGGCGCCACCGTGAATGTGCCGCCGACGACGTCATCGAGGATGGACAGCAGGCAGGGCGGCGAGTCGATGCGCGGCCAGGGCAGCCACGCGATGTTGCCGTCAGGGGCCACCAGCGCCGCGGTGCGTCCGTCGGCGAGCAGCGCGTGGGCGCCGACCGGATGCTGCACGGCGCTGCAGTCTAGGGCCCAGCCGCGGGCTCAGTCCGGGATGGTGTTGGCGATGCGTGCGATGCTGCTCGCCCACAGCGGGTCGCTGGCGTAGTCGACGTTCATCCCGCGCAGGGTGGGCCCGTGGTAGAACGCTCCGCTCGGCGACAGGTAGTTGCCGGCGACTTTCGCCGCGACGTACTGGATGCAGGCGTCGAAGCTGGCGAACGTCCTGGCGTCGACGTACGGGTTGGCATCATCTGCCCCGTAGCCGAACAGGTTGTGCTTGTCGTGGGCGATCGCGCTGGTGCCCCATGCCGATTCGAGGATGGCGTGGGCCACGAAGTAGCGTGCGCTGACGTGGTAGGTGCGCTCGGCGGCGGTGAAGCTGCTGCCCAGGCCGGCGAGCGCCGTGCCGCTCAGGAAACCATCGAGCCGGGCAGCCGTCTCCCCGGACGGCCGGGTCAGGTCCGTGTCGATGGTGAAGGTCGGCCCCGAGACCGGGTGATAGACGGTCCCGTTGCTCTGCGCCGCCTGCTGGGCAGCGGCAGCCGCTGCCGCCGCGGCTGCCTGGGCGGCGGCCAGCTGAGCTGCTGCCTGCTGAGCTGCGCTGAGCTGGCGCTGGGCGGTGTGGACGGCCTGCCTGGCGACGCTGGCCACCGTCTCGAGCTGCTGCTCCTCCACGGCGACGACCGCCTCGGCGGTGGCCGCCTGCTGGCTGGCCAGCTCTGCCTGCTGCCGCGCCGTGGTGGCGTCGGCCAGGGCCTGTTTGGCTGCGGCCTGCGCGCCGGCGATGCGCTTCAGCAGGATCTTCCCTGCCTGGTTGACGCGGTCGAGCTCCGCGACCCGAGCAAAGGCGTCGCCCAGGTTGCCCGAGGCGATGATGTAGGCGATCGCCCCCTCCGACCCGCCTGACTTGTAGATGCTGCGCACGTAGGTGGCGAGGCTGGTCTTGTCATCGCGCACCTGCTGGTCGAGCGTGGCCATCCGGGCTGTGTCGGTGGTCACGGTCAGGTCGAGTGCGGCCACGCGCGCCTGCACCGCCGCCAGCTGCTGTTGCGCCCCGGCCAGCTGTTGCTGTGCGGCGCCGAGGGCGGTGCCGGCCTGCTGCGCCTTCGACTGTGCCTGGGCGAGGTTCTGCTGAGCCTGTGACACGCCCGGGGTGCTGTCCGCCCGAGCCGGGAGCGCGATGCCGGTCAGGGCCGCGCAGATGGTCCCGGCGATGAGCGCGCGACGACGAACGGTGAGATGCACGCGACCCAGACTGCCAGCCCGCCAGATCCGCCCTGCCCGATGTCACCGCGCCGTCATCGAACCGTTTCGCAGCGGTGTGATCGCGCCCTCGATGGGCGGCGTGAACGACTAGGAGGCTTTGCGCTCCAGGAGGGTGTCACGCACCGAGGCGTCGAAGGTCAGCTCCTCGGAATGGCGTGGGCCGCAGTCGGGGCATTGGATGTGTCCACCGATGGGCTCCCCGCTGGCGTCGAAGTACACGACCGCCAGCCGCTCGGCGCGACAGCGAGGGCACGTATCCAGGTTCGCCATCGTGGCCTCCGCTTGAGCGTCCTGCAGGTCGCCTCATCATGGCAGAGGAGGCGCCGCCGCGCGAGTCCACCGGGGCCTGTGACAGCAGGCGCGGCTCGGCTACGGTGCCGGCCATGGTTGCGATGGGCCCCTCCGACGCGCAACGCCGCCTGCTGAACCGGCACCTTGACGAGCTGGAGTGGTGGAACCGCCGCCTCAACCTGACCGCCGTGCCCCGTGAGCGGGCCTGGGAGCGGCACGTCGAGGAGTCGCTGGCTCTGTTGGAGGCGATGGCGCCCGCCGCCGGCTGGCAGGTGGTGGACATCGGCTCCGGCGGCGGCATCCCCGGGCTGGTCATCGCGATCATGCGTCCCGACCTTGCGGTCACCCTTGTCGAGTCCGACCAGCGCAAGGCCGGGTTCCTGGTGCACGCCTCCGGGCTGCTCGAGCTCGCCAACGTCACCGTTGCGGCACGACGTGCGCAGGAGATGGGACGCCACCCCGACCACGCCGCTCGCTACGACGCGGTCGTCTCCCGCGCCGCTGCGCCGCCACCGCTGATCATCCAACTGTCGATGCCGCTGCTCCGCAGCTCTGGGTCGCTGTGGGCCCTGGTGTCCGACGCGGCGACCGCCGCCCGCGACGCGGCTGACGGCGGGCTACGCGCGACCGCGCCGGCCCCGGGCATCCTCGCAGTGCAGAGGCGCTAGTCGCCGAAACGCTCGCGCAACGCCGTCTCCACTGCAGTGCGTTCGTTCCACGGCACGCTGCCTGTGGCGGTGACGATCGACCTCTCGTGACCCTTGCCCGCGAAGAGGAGCATGTCGCCCGACTGCGCGTTGGCGACCGCGAAGGCGACCGCCTCGGTGCGCTCAGGGATGACGTGCAGGTTCTCAGCGCGCCGCCCGCCGGCACGCTCCGCTCCCGCGGCGATCTGCTCGCAGATGGCCACGCGGTCCTCCCCGCGCGGGTCCTCGTCGGTGACCACGACGACGTCGGCGAGGCGCCCGGCAACCTCGCCCATGACGGCGCGCTTTTCGACGTCGCGCTCACCCGCCGAGCCGAAGACGACCCACAGCCGTCCGCTGGTCGCGGCGCGCAGCTCGGTGAGCACGTTGTCCAGCGAGGCAGCGGTGTGCGCGTAATCGATGACCGCGCCGAATGGCTGGCCGGCGTCGACTCGCTCCATGCGGCCGTGGACGCGGGGCAGAGCGCTGATGCCGGCGATGGCGGCGTCGAACCGAGCGCCGCTGCTGCATGCGGCGGCGAGCGCGGCGAGCGCGTTGGCGGCATTGAAGCGGCCGGCGAGCTGGAGCTGCAGCGCTGAGTCGCCCCACGGTGTGCGCACCCGCAGCCGCACCCCCTGCGCGTCGCTGACGACGTCATCGGCGACGAGGTCGGCGGCGCCGCCGGAGGCGCTGTAGGTGAGCACCGTCGCCACCGGGATCTTCGACAGGCGCGGGTAGGCAAACTCGTCGTCGCGATCGAGCACCGCGACACCGTCGCTGCGTTCGCCGACCAAAGCCAGCAGTCGTGCCTTCGCCGCCAGGTAGCCCTCGCGGTCGCCGTGGATGTCGAGGTGCTCGGAGGTGATCCGCGTGTACACCGCCAGCCGGTAGGCGACGTCGTCGACGCGGTGCATCTCGAGCGCGTGCGAGGAGGTCTCGACCACCACGTGGGAGCAACCGCCGTCGCGCAGCTCGGCCAACCGGCGCTGCGTCTCGAATGCCTCCATGGTGGTCAGTCGCGTGGTGTTGGCGGTCACCGTGTCGCCGTCGCGGAAGTCGACCGTCGAGATCAGTCCGGCGTGGAGCCCGGCGGCATGCCACGCCGCCCAGAGCATGGTGGCCGTTGTCGTCTTGCCGTCGGTGCCGGTGACGCCGGCGACGGTCATGGATCGCGACGGCTGCAGGTGCCACGCCGCCGCCACCGCGCTGAGCGCGACCCGCGAGTTCTCGACAAGGACGACAGGAACATCAGGGGGCAGCAGCGGCGAGGGTGGGCGCTCGGCGATCACCGCCACCGCTCCCGCGGCCACGGCGTCGGCGGCGTGGCCGTGACCGTCCTCGCGGCGACCGGTGATGGCAACGAAGAGCGTCCCCGGCACGACCGCGCGCGAGTCGGAGGCGACCCCGGCGACGCCAACACCTGCGGCGCCGTCCGTGGGGCGAAGCCCGGCGGCGGCGAGCAGGTCGGCGAGTGCAATCACGTCCGCCGCAGTCTAGGCCGGGGCAAAAGACGACTGAAATGGTCGGGTATTGGGTACCATCAGTGCATGCCAAGCTCGCGTGACCTGCTCGACGACGCCCGGCGCCTCATCCCCGAGGTAACCCCCCAACAGGTGGCCGCCGACATGCGCGGGGGCACGCTCCGTATCCCCCCCACGCTCATCGACGTGCGCGAGCGCAACGAGTTCGAGGAAGGCCACATCGCCGGCGCCCTGCACCTCAGCAAGGGCTACATCGAGATCCAGGTCGAGGACCGCGTGCCCGGCAAGGCGACGCCGATCACCCTGTACTGCGCCGGCGGCACGCGCTCGCTGCTCGCGGCCCGCGCGCTCCACGAGCTCGGCTACACCGACGTCCGTTCGATGAGCGGCGGGTTCAACGGCTGGAAGCAGGCCGGATTCGACTTCGAGGTGCCGCGGGTGCTCACCGCCGAGCAGAAGCGCCGCTACAGCCGTCACCTGCTCATCCCCGAGGTCGGCGAGGAGGGCCAGCAAAAGCTGCTCGACGCCAGGGTGCTGTTGATCGGTGCCGGCGGCCTCGGCTCACCCGCGGCGCTCTACCTCGCCGCCGCGGGCGTTGGCACCATCGGCCTTGTCGACTTCGACGTCGTCGACGACTCCAACCTGCAGCGCCAGGTCATCCACACCCGCGACCGCATCGGCATGAAGAAGACCGAGTCGGCGCGCATCGCCATCGAGGCGCTCAACGCCGACGTCCGCGTGGTGCAGCACAACGAGATGCTCGACAGCAGCAATGCGCAGCGACTCTTCGAGCAGTACGACATCATCGTCAACGGCTGCGACAACTTCCCCACCCGGTATCTCGCCAACGACGTCGCCCTGTTCGCGCGCAAGCCGCTTGTCGACGGTGGCATCTTCCGCTTCGAGGGCCAGGTGACCACGGTGATCCCGTTCGCATCGCCGTGCTATCGCTGCC
>JANWHI010000033.1 GCA_025450495.1 Candidatus Dormiibacter sp.
GCGCGCCAACTTCGAGTCCGTGTCAGACAAGCAGACTCGACGTGCGCTTTTCAAGTGTGTGCCGTGAGGCGTCGAGCTTGGCGAACTTGCGCCGGCGTTGGATCCATTGACGGTCGCCGGTCGAGGTGGGATCGTGGTGCCCGCGACGGGGATGCAGGGGACCGGGTGGGCGGATTGCGACGGGGCGACGACGCGGCCGGGGGTCATTCCTTGCTCCCTGCGCGCACGCTGCTGGCCGGGCTCCTCGCCATGGTGGTCGGGCTTGGCGGCACGCTGGGGGTGAGCAGCCTCCTGCACCACGCGGCGGCTGCGCCTGCAGCCGTGGCTGCGAAGCTTCTGCCCGCGCCCCCTCAGCAGCCGTGGAAGGCGCCGGACTTCACGCTGAAGGACCAGGCGGGCGAGACCGTCTCGCTCTCGTCGCTGCGCGGGCAGGTCGTCGTCATCACCTTCATGGACCCGCAGTGCCAGTCGCTGTGTCCGATCAATGCGCAACTTCTGAGTGTGGCCGAGATGAACCTGGCCCCCAACGTCAAGCCGGTCTTGCTCGTGGTCAGCGTCGCTGCCGACCGTACCCCCGCGGACGTCAGCACCTTTGTCACCCATGTCACCTGGCGGCCAGGCTGGCACTGGCTGCTCGGCAACCAGGCGCAGCTGCAGGCGGTGCTGGCAACCTGGTCTCTGGCGCTGGACGGCACCGATGTGGTCCACCAGGAAATCGCTCACGTGATCAATCGGCAGGGGCTGGTCGTCGCGTCGTACAACGCCCCGTATTACCCGGCGGATCTCGCAGCCACCATCACCGCCCAGTGGGCGAAGTGACATCCTGACCGGCTTGCGGGGCGGCGGCCGCAGCAGCGCGGCAGGCGCCGCGGTCATTGACGCTGTGCATACTGAGTCCATGCCACGAGGCCGCACCTGGCGCTGGCTCGTTCCGGGCGTCGCCCTTCTCGCCTGCGTGGGCGTCTGGTTGGGCCACACACTCGAGTACGTCCGCGTGTGGGGGTGGTCTGGCCTCGACCGCGAGCTGACCGGGTCCACGCATCTCTACATGGTCCCGCTGGGTCTGGGCCTGACCCTCCTGCTGGCGTTTGCCGCCGGTGGTCTGGCGAAGCTCCACCGCCGCCTGGCTCGGCGCGTCCAAGGCGCATCCGCGCTGCTGACGCGCGCCTGGCGCGATCGTACAGTGGCTGCGGGGCGCCCGGCGACGCGGGATCGCGGCGCAGCGCCGTCGTGGCGGCGGGTCACCCTCGCCCTCGGCGCGGCTCTGGCGGTGCTCCAGGTGGGGCTGTACCTCATCCAGGAGAACGTCGAAACTGCCGTCGTCGGCGTCCCGGCCCCGGGGGCCTCGGCGGTCAGCGGTGTCCACTGGGCGGCTCCTCTCATCCAACTCGCGGTTGGGTTCGCGCTGGCAGCGGTCACGGTCACGCTGTGGTGGCTGCTGCGACGGCGTGAGGCCGTCGTCGAGCGCATCGAGCGGGCAGTCGACGGCCTCCTCGCGGCGCTGGCCGCACGTCGCTTCCGTGCCGTTCTTCCACCATCCGTCCCTGTCGGCCACCATGGTGCTCCGGCGCTTCTCGGAGCATCGATCTGGTGCCGCCCGCCGCCTGCCGGCTGATCGCCTGACGCCGCTGCCGGTGCAGCCGTCGATCTGCTGATCGCTGGCGCCGGTATCGGCCCGTCTGACCGTGAGCTCCGGGCGCCCTTTGCTGGGGCGCTCGACGTCATCGGTCTCCAGTCGGGACAGATCAGCACACAGGTGAATCAACACATGACTCGCACCCTTGCACTTCGACTTGGCGGCGCCGTCGTCGCCGCGTCGGCGCTCGCGCTCGCTCCGGTGATGGTGGCGTCGGCGCATGCCGTCCTCAAGGCCGGCCCGTACCACGTGGCGATCGGCTGGCAGTTCGAGCCCTCGTCCGGCACGGTCACCTACGTCGACCAGCCCAATGCCATCCAGGTCTTCATCGACGTGCCCTCGGCGTCGAACCCGGTCGCCACGCCGGTTGGCGACCTCAACGCGGATTGCACCAAGCCCGACTTCCAGGTGACGGCGACGTTCGGCACGGTCACCAGTAGCCCCATGTGCCCCCAGCCGGTCTTCGACGCGGACACGGGGCGGGGCCGGCTCGACGAGTACGACGTGGTGCTGACCCCCACCAGGGTCGGCGACTACAAGTTCCGCATCTTCGGCACCATCCACGGCACCGCGATCGACCAGACGGTCACCTCCGGGCCGACGACCTTCGACTCCGTGGGCGACCAGAACTCCACCGAGTTTCCCGCCGCCGTGCCGGCGCTCAGTGACCTCAGCAGCAAACTCGACCAGGTCAGCACGCGCGCGGCTGATGCCAAGACCTCCGCCACCAGCGCGAGTAACTCGGCAGGTGGAGCCTCGACGCTGGCCATCGTGGCTCTGATCGCAGCGGTGCTCCTCGGTACGGCGAGCCTGGTGATGGCCCTGCGCAGGCAGAGGGAGTAGGCACCGCCATGCGCCGTCGCCTCTGCGCCCTGGCCGCTGTCCTGGCCGTCGCGGGAGCCGTTGGGCTCCCGCTGACGGCGTCGGCGCACGCGCTCCCCCAGAGCGCCGTGCCCGCCGAAGGCGCGGCCGTGCAGCAGGCGCCGGCATCGGTCCGCATCACCTTCGGCGAGAACCCCGACCCGCAGCTGTCGAGCATCACCGTCGTGGACGGCTCGGGGAGGAACGTCGACGCCGGTCCGACGACAACCGTCGCCGGCAAACTTCTGGAGCTCCAGGTCCCGCTCAAGCCGCTTGGCAAGGGCGTGTACACCGTGACCTGGAAGACGGTCTCCGCGGTTGATGGACACCTGGCGACTGGCTCGTACGCCTTCGGCGTCGACGTCAGCCCCGGCAGCGTGACGGCGGCTCCGCCCGTCGCAGCGGCGGGTCCGAGCGTTTCGGCCGTGCTGGCGCGCCTCCTCCTCTTCGCGGGGCTGGTCGTGACCCTCGGTGCCGTCGTGCTCGGGCTCTTCGCGTACGGGGCTCCGACACCGATCCTGCGACGCGCCATCGCGGCCGGCGCCGTGGTGGTTGTGGCAGGGACCGTTGCGGTGGTGGCCGTCCAAGCGGTCGGGTCCGGTGCCACCTTCTCGACACTCTTCGGGTCATCGATCGGACGCTCGCTGCTGGCGCGAAGCATCCCGGCCGTGATCCTGCTGGGCTGCGGCATTCTGCTCCTCCGTGGACTCCGCCCCACGGTGCTCAGCGTCATCGCCGGGTGCGCGGCCCTCGGCGCCATGGGCGTGGACGCCGTCTCCAGCCACGCCGGGTCGCAAACCCCCGTGACCCTCAATGAGTTCGCCCAGTGGCTGCACATCGCCGCGGTCGGTGTATGGATCGGCGGGTTGGTGGCGCTGCTGGTCGGCATGGTGGGCGCCACCACGGAGGGCAGAATGCACTTGACCAAACGGCTGTCGACGGTGGCCGGCGTGGGGCTGGTCGTGGTTGCCGCCACCGGCGTCTTTCGCGCGGTCATCGAGGTGCAGACCTGGGGCAACCTGGTGACCACGGTCTTCGGCATCTTCGTCTTGCTGAAGGTCGGTCTGATCTGCGTGCTTGCAGGGCTCGGCGCCTTCAACCGTTTTCGCAACATCCCGCGCCTGCCCGGTGCCCTGCGAACGCTGCAACGGATGGTCTCGACCGAGCTCGTGGTCGGGCTCGGGGCGCTCACCGTGGCCGCCGCGCTGGTCAACATCGCCCCCCCTGCCGAGTACGCGGCCGCCGCGGCGCAGGCCCAGCAGGCAGCGGCAGTGGTGGTCAGCGGCAGCGATTTCGCGACCACCGTCAAGGTGCAGCTGACGGTGACGCCCGGGACCGGCGGCTTCAACCGGTTCGACCTCCGTGTCACCGATTACGACACCGGCGCCAACATCGCGGCCGACAGCGTCGTGCTCCAGTTCACTCAGCCGCTGCGTCCGCAGCTCGGCACCTCGACGCTCACGCTGAAGAGACAGGGAGACGGCACCTACTCGGCGAGCGGCGGCAACGTCTCCATCGACGGCATCTGGGAGGTGGCGGCCACCATCCAGCACGGGCAGCAGTCGGCGGAAGTTCATCTGCAGCTGGTCACCGGCGGTCCGGCGCCGTCGGTCATCGTGCAGCCGTTCTCGGGGGGCTTGCCGACGCTCTACACGATCCAGCTCGGCAAGGCCCGCACAGTCCAGGTGTACATCGACCCCGACAAGCCAGGCGCCGACATCTTCCACGCCACCTTCTTCGACACCGGCGGGTCGACCGAGCTGCACGTGTCCAACGTGACGATCGGCATGACCCCGCCGGGAGGCACGCCCACAATCCTGGTCAGCCGCCCATTCGACCCCGTCGGACATTTCGTCGCCGACGCCAATATCCCATCTGGGAAAACGCGGTATGACCTCATCGCCACCCTGCCGGACGGCGAGGTGCTCTCCACCTATGTTGTCATCACGCCCGGTTCACCGTGAGCAATTGGCGGCGGCTGTCGATCCGCCTCTCCGTTCACACTAGGAGCACAAGCCATGCTCAAACGTTTCGCTCTTCTGGTTGCCGGCATCACCCTGCTGGCTGCATGCGGCTCCGCGCCCTCCGCCACCGCACCGCCGCCGACTGCCACGCCGTCGCCCGTCCTCGCCAACCGACCCTCGTCTCCAGCCCACATCTGGTTCATCTCGCCCACCGCCAACGAGACGGTGGCCGGGCCCGTGCTGCACATCGACGTCGGCATCAGCGGTGCACAACTCACCACCTCGACGTCCACAAATATCACGCCCACGCTCGGCCACATCCACCTGTACACCAACAACAGCCTCACGTACATGAACTACAAACCCACCCTCGACCTGCCGGTGGCTCCGGGCGTCACCTACGCGATCTACGCGGAGTTCGTCGCCACCGACCACTTTCCGTTCAACCCGCGGGTGAAAACGCCGACGATCTTCGTGCACGTGGCGGGCTGACTCGCCGCCGCGGGTTCAGCCAACGTGGACTGCGGCCTTCGGGTCAGCCAGCTTTCGCCGGCCGAGACGAGTCGGTTGTCTAATTGAACGCACGACGCGCCGCGCTTGCGGTGGCGCTGCTCTCCCTGCTCGCCCTCGCGGCGGTGCGCGGGGGCAGCGGCGGGCCACCGCTGTACGACGGCATCTGCACCTCGGCGCCGTACCCGATGTTCGGCGCCAACCCCGGTCCGACCAGCGTCTCGCAGACCTACACCGTCAGCGAGCTCGCGATGAGCCAGGTGCTGTCCACCGGCGAGTCCGTTCCGCTGGCGCAGATGATCTTCGCCGAGGGGAGCTTCACTCCAGCGATCGGCGCCTCGACCGTCACGGTGTCCATCACCCCGGTGAAGCCGCCAGCGGTCAAGCCCGCCGACGGGACCGTCGACGGCAACGTCTATGCGTTCAGCGCCGGCTCCGGAGGTCAGGAGATGTCCCTGGCCCCTGGTCACCCCGCGACGATCGTGCTCAGCGCTCCGTCATCGGGCGCTGCGCAGCCCGGGATCGAGCGCTTCGACGGCAGCCGCTGGATCCCCGCGCCCAAGACGTTCCAAAGTGGCTGCGGAACCACCTTCCAGGTGGCGTCTCCGACGCTCGGCCTCTTCGCCCTGGTGGGAAAGGGTGCAACCGTCTCCCCAGGAGGTGGGGGCCAAGGCGAGGGGGCCGTCACCCTCA
>JANWHI010000034.1 GCA_025450495.1 Candidatus Dormiibacter sp.
AGGCGAGGCCGACAGCGACGACCAGGAATGCGGCGGTTGCCGCCAGGGTATAGGCGGGAGCCACGCTCGACGTGGCGATGATGGTTGAGTCGAACAACGTGAGGGTGTTCGTTTTCAGCTGCGAGACGACAGCCTTGCCGTGAACCAGCGGCTCTGCGACGGTAGCCATCCACCCACCTCCGGACGTGCGAGACCGTCTTGCAGAACATCTGCAAGGGCCGGCGCACACCCTAGCGCCGGGTGGTAGGCTCGTCAAGTGGTTCCCGGCTGATGGAGAGGGGCAAGTGGGAACAGTGGGGCGGCGCTACTCGGTGAGCCAGGCCGCGCGCATGGTCGGTATCAGCCCCTCGACGCTGCGCGCATGGGAGCAGAGTGGGCTGCTCCGGTCGGCCCGCAGCTCGGCCGGATGGCGCAGCTACGACGCCGGCGACGTCAGCCGCGCCCGCGAGGTGCACCGTCTGCGTACCGTCGAGGGCCTCGCCGTTCACGCGATCCGCCGCAGGCTTCCGACCGTGCCGTCGCAGCGCCGCGCCAAGCTGGGGCGGCCCGCCCAGGTGGTGGATGGTCGGCCGGAAACCGTCGGCGGCCGGTTGCGGGCTCGGCGCAGCGATGAGGGGTTGTCACTCCGCGCCCTGGCGTCGCGGGCGGGGCTGTCGCCGTCGCTGGTGTCCGGAGTGGAACGCGGCCTCGTGCAGCCATCAGTGGCGTCCCTGCAGAAGATCAGCTCGGCTCTCGGCACCAGCGTTGCCGCCCTGTCGGCGGCGCCGCTGCCGGCCTGCCAGGTTCTCGGTGGTGAGGTGCTGCCGCTCGACCTGCTGACCCAGGGTGTGCAGATCGAGGACCTGTCCGGCACCGCACAGCTGCTCGAGCCGCAGAGGTTCAGCATCGAGCCGGGCCAGGGTAGCGGCGGCGAATACACCCACGACGGCGAGGAGTTCCTCTATGTCGTCGAGGGCACGCTGTCGATCACGCTCGACGGTCGCGACCAATTTGACATCGGTCCCGGCATGTCGCTCTGCTTCGAGTCCTCCCGCCGTCACCGCTGGTGGAACCCGGGAGACGTGGTCACCCGGGTGCTCTGGATCAACACGCCGCGGACCTTCTGACGCGGCACGTCACATCGGGGGTTCAGTCATGGCCACGACCGTCGACATGGTGCGCAACGTCATCGGCGGCGAGTCCGTCGAGGCGGGCGGCGGCAACACGATCCCGCTCGTCGATCCGTCCACGGGTGAGGTCTTCGCTCACTCGCCGTTGTCCAACGCTGAGGACGTCGACGCCGCGTACCGAGCCGCCCAGCGCGCCTTCGACGGCTGGCGCGACGCCACCCCCAAGGACCGCAGCCTGGCCATGCTTCGCTTCGCCGACCTCCTCGAGGCCCACGGCCGCGAGCTGGTCGAGCTCGAATGCCGCAATACAGGCAAGCCACTCGCGCTGACCGAGAGCGAGGAGCTGCCGATGCTGTACGACGTGGTCCGTTTCATGGCGGGAGCGGCGCGCCACCTCCAGGGGCTCGCCTCCGCCGAGTATCTGGCCGGTCACACGAGCTGGATCCGGCGTGAGCCGGTCGGGGTCTGCGGCCAGGTCACCCCGTGGAACTACCCGATGCTGATGGCGGCGTGGAAGTTCGCCCCGGCGATCGCGGCGGGAAACACCGTGGTGATCAAGCCCTCGGAGACGACGCCGTTGACCACGGTGCGCATGGCCGAGCTTGCCCGCGAGGTGCTGCCCCCCGGAGTGCTCAACGTGGTCTGCGGCGACCGCACCACCGGCGCGGCCGTGGTGTCGCATCGCATGGCAGCGATGGCGTCCATCACGGGCAGCGTCCGCGCCGGTCGACAGGTCGCTCAGGCAGCTGCGCTCGACCTCAAGCGAGTCCATCTCGAGCTCGGCGGCAAGGCGCCGGTGATCGTGTTCGACGATGCTGACGTCGCCGCCGCTGCCACGGGCATCGCCGGCGCCGCGTACTTCAACGCCGGCCAGGACTGCACCGCGGCGACTCGCGTGCTCGCCGGCCCGCGCGTGCACGACGACTTCGTCAGCGCGCTCGTCGAGCAGGCCGCCTCGACACATACCGGCCCGCCGTCCGACGAGGACGCGGCGTACGGACCCCTCAACAACAGCGACCAG
Source organism: Candidatus Dormiibacter sp. (assembly GCA_025450495.1). Next base: position 2,131 of record JANWHI010000034.1, read on the forward strand.
CTCGCCCGCGTTCGCGGCTTCCTCGACCGCGTACCCGGGCACGCGCGCGTCGCGGCCGGCGGCGCTGCATCGGTGGGCCCCGGCTTCTTCCAGGAAGCAACGGTGATCGACGGGTTGCAGCAGGATGACGAGATGATCCAGGAGGAGATCTTCGGCCCTGTGGTCACCGTGCAGAAGTTCACCGACGAGGACGAGGCCCTGCGCTGGGCCAACGGCGTGGAGTACGGGCTGGCGTCGAGCCTGTGGACCCGCGACCACGGACGCGCCATGCGCATGGCGCGGTTGCTCGACTTCGGCTGCGTGTGGATCAACACGCACAACCCGCTGGTGTCGGAGATGCCCCACGGTGGTTTCAAGCACTCGGGCTACGGCAAGGACCTCTCCATGTACGGGTTCGAGGACTACACGCGCATCAAGCACGTGATGTCCAATCTCGGGGCGTGACCGCGGCAGGCTACCGAGACGTCAGCCTGTGGCTTGACAGCGTCGACGACGACCTGTCGCCGCGTATCCCCCTCGATGGTCACGCCGATGTCGACGTGGCCATCGTGGGCGCAGGCTTCACCGGGCTGTGGACGGCGTATGCGCTGCTGAGCCACGAGCCGGCGCTGCGCGTGCTCGTCATCGAGCGCGAGATTGCCGGCTTCGGCGCCAGCGGCCGCAATGGGGGCTGGCTCAGCGATCTCTTCCCGGTCTCGTGGGAGCGAGTGGCTCGCGTCGGCGGGAGCGAGGCGTCGGCGCTGGCCATGCACCGCGCCATGGTCGATGGCATCGACGACGTCACCGCCACGCTGGACCGCGAACACATCGACGCCGACCTGGTTCGCGGAGGTTCGATGGTGGTGGCGCGCACGCCGCTGCAGGCGCGCGCTCTGCGCCACCGCGCCGAGCTCTCGCGGCGGCGCGACGGCGAGGATCTCGGCCTGCGCTGGCTGGAAGCCGACGAGGTGCTCGCGCGCGTGCGCCTATCCTGTGCGCTGGGCGCGACCTACACGCCGCACTCAGCGCGCATCCATCCCGGCAAGCTGGTACGCGGGCTGGCCCGCTGCGTGGAGCGCCTCGGCGGTCGGATCGTCGAACGGACCGAAGCCATCGAGGTGGGCCGACATCGGGTCAGCACCAGCCGCGGTCTGGTCACCGCGCGCACGGTGGTGCGCGCCACCGAGGCATACACCGCGAAACTGGGTGGGGAACGCCGCACGCTCCTCCCGCTCTACTCACTGATGATCGCCACCGAGCCGCTGCCGTTCGATGCCTGGTCGCAGATCGGCTGGTCGAGCGCCGAGACCATCGCCGACGGCCGCCACCTGATCATCTACGCGCAGCGCACCGCGGACGGCAGGATCGCCTTCGGTGGGCGGGGTGCGCCCTACCACTTCGGCTCGCGCATCACGCCGGCGTTCGACCGCGACGCTGCCGTTTTCAGCGCGCTCGAGGAGGCTCTGCACGACCTCATCCCGCTGACGCGCGGCGTCGCCGTGACCCACCGATGGGGCGGACCGATTGGGGTGGCCCGGGACTGGTTTCCGTCGGTCGGCATCGATCGCGCCCGGGGCATCGCCTGGGCTGGTGGTTACGTCGGTGATGGGGTCACGGCCAGCAACGTCGCCGGGCGCACGCTCGCCGATCTCATCCTGTCGCGCGAGAGTGAGCTGACCCGACTTCCCTGGGTGCAACACCGCTCCCGCCGCTGGGAGCCCGAACCGCTGCGCTGGCTCGGCGTCAACGCTGGGGTGCTGGCCATGCGCAGCGCCGACACGGTGGAGCGGCGCACGGGCCGCACATCACTGCGGGCACGCGCGGCGCTGCGGTTGCAGGGCCACTGAGGTTCACACCATGCGGCGGTCGACCGCCCAGCGGGTGAGCTCGTGCCGGCTGGACAGCTGCAGCTTGCGCAGCACCGACGACACGTGCGTCTCCACGGTCTTGACGGACAGGTGGAGGCGAAGCGCGACCTCCTTGTAGGTGAAGCCACGCGCGATGTGGCGCAGCACCTCACGCTCACGCGTGGTGAGCTGGTCGAGCTCGGGATCGATGACGCCGGGAAGGTCACCGCGAAACGCGTCGAGAACGAACCCTGCGAGCCGCGGCGAGAACACCGCATCGCCACTGTGGACAGCTCGGATCGCGCCGGCGAGCTCAGCAGGGCTCACCGACTTGGTCACGTAGCCGCGGGCCCCGCCGCGGATCACCTGGATGACGTCGGCCGGCGCGTCGGACACCGACAGGGCCAGGAAGCGCACCTCCGGGCGCTTGCGCAGCGTCGCCTCGAGCACGGCGAGGCCACCGCCCCCAGGCAGATGGACATCGAGCACCACCACGTCGGGAACGGTCCGGTCGATGCCGGCAACGGCGCCCTCGACGTCCTCGGCCTCGCCGACAATCGCGAACCGGTCCCCGAGCTCGGCACGGAGACCGCTGCGGAAGAGGTGGTGGTCGTCGACCAGGAAGACACGGACCGCGTCGTCAGGGGCGCTCATGAGCCGTTTCGGTTGATGTGCATCTGCACCTCCGTGCCCTCCCCAGGCCGCGAGCTGATCGTCGCCGTGCCGCCAAGACGGCGCATCCGGCCCACGATGGACTCGCTGATCCCGCGCCGGTCCGCAGGCACTGCATCGCGGTCGAAGCCGCGACCCTGGTCGCGCACGAATGCGGTGATCTCATGCGGCTCGGCCTCGACGTAGATGGAGACACGCGCGGCGCCGGAGTGGCGCGCGGCATTGATCGCAGCCTCCTGGCAGGCCAGCGCCACGGCGTTGCCGGCGTCGTCGAGCGCGATCTCTCCGACAACCACAGTGTCAACCGGGAAGTGGTGCATCTCCTCGACGCGCGACGCCACGGCGTCGATGGCGGTGCGGAGGTCGGCCGCTTCGTCGACGATCGGCCGTCCGTTGAGCCACGCACGCAGCTCGCGCTCCTGACGGCGTGCCACGCTGGCCACCTCGGGCGGCACGTCACCCCGCTGAATCAGGGCCAGGGTATGCAGCACGGAGTCATGCTGGGGTGCGGCGATCTCGGCGCGCTCCTGCGAACGGATCCGTTCGCGCCGCTCGGTTGCGGCCTCTCTCGCCAGGCCGACGATCCACGGCGCGAGGATCAGCCCCAGCCCACCGGCGGTGACCACTGTGGCCAGCAGGGCGGTGCCCACCGCGCCGGCTGACTGGTGGGCAACCAGGAACGCCGTCATGCCGGCGAGGACCACAACCCCGCCGATGGCGAGTCGTAGCGCCGAGGCGGGCCCGGTGATGATGCTGCCCGGGGCGCCGACCAGCCGCCCGCCTGCAGCGGTCCACCGGGCGCGATCGCCGGCATCCCCGCGCAGCCAGATCAGCGCCGATCCACAGCCGGCAACCACCAGCGGCCACACCAGCGCGTCGCCAAACCACAGGCCGAGGTCGCGCATCACCAGCATCGTCCCGAGAACGATGCAGCCGACCGCGATAGCCGAGCGCCGCGATGACCGCGCCAGGGTCGGTGGCGCGGCGGACACGCCGGCGGGCTCGAAGCTGAGCGCGCATCCCGCCACGTAGAGCACGATCCCGACACCGTTGCTGACCGTGAGGGCTGCCAGTGCGAGCCGAACTACGACGGCGTCAACACCGATGGACTGAGCCAGTCCGCCGGCCACGCCGACGACCACCCGGTCGGTCTGGCTGCGGGCGAACAGCCCGCTTCGATCTCGCGTCATCGCCCAAGGGTCGCACGTCGGCGGCTCGCCCGCCATCGGGAAGCACCCTGGCGTGACGTCCCGCGTCTCAGGGTTCAACCAGGGTCATCCCCGATGGTGTAATCGCCGGCGGCAATGCAGGCTGGTGCCATGAACGACAGCAACCCCGGCCCAACTCCCCCACCGCCACCGCCGCCGCCCGCTCCCCACCGTCCCCTGGCGCGCTCCGCCACCAACCGCGTCATCGCGGGAGTGTGCGGAGGCGTCGGCGAGTACTTCCACATCGACCCGGTCATCGTGCGCATCGCGCTCGTGGTGCTGACGTTCTTTGGCGGGTTCGGCCTGCTGCTGTACATCGGCGCCTGGCTGCTACTCCCCACCGCCAGTGGCCCGGTGCAGACCGGCTCGGCACCTCTGGCACACCTGCAGCTTCGCAACTGGCGGACGCCCCTGGCCGTGTTGCTCCTCGTCGTCGCCGTGTTTGCGTTGGCGGATTCATTCAACGTCGACCACCGCGGCGTGCTGTGGGGCCTGGCCCTTGTTGGTATCGGCGTGTTCCTGCTGGTGCAGGAGAGGTGGCAACCGGCGACGGGCTACCCCATCCCCCCCACCGCTCCCACCGGTTCGACCGCGACCTATGCGGCTGCGTCGTTCCCCACCGCGGCGTCGAGCTATGCAACCCCGGTATGGGCTTCCACGCCTCGCATTCAGCGCCCACGATCGGTGCTCGGCCTGGTCACCGTTGCGGCGGTGTTGCTCGCGCTAGGGGTCGCCGCGCTGCTCGACAGCGCTGGGCTGGTGTCCGTCAGCGTCGCGACCGGCGCGGCGGTCGCGCTGATCATCGTCGGCGCCGGGCTCATCGCAGGCACCTGGCTCGGGCACTCACGCGCGCTCATCGTGCTCGGAGTGCTGCTGATCCCGTTCACGGCCGCGGCGACGCTGGTGCACGAGCCCCTCACCGGGGGCACAGGCAACGTGACCGTCGCGCCGCACCAATTTGCCGATGTGCCCGGGCCATACCACCTCGCCGCGGGCAAGCTGACCGTCGACCTTTCCCAGCTGTCGGTCGGCAGCGGCAGCCAGTCGGTGACCGCCACCGTGGCTTTCGGCCAGCTCACCGTCGTCGTCCCGCCCGCGACCAACCTCGATATCCACGGCCACGTCGGGGGCGGCCAGGTCAACCTTCTCGGCGCCTACGACAGCGGCCTCAACATCGACAAGGTGGTGAACCAGACGCCGTCAACCACCACTGGGACGCTGCACCTGTACCTGAGCACCGGCTTCGGCCAGGTCGACGTGGTCAACAATGCCAACGACAACGCCGGCGCCGTGCCCGCACCCGCGCAGGCACCGTGATGGAGCGCCATCCCGCCGACCCCATCTCGCTGGTTGCCGGCATCGTCTTCGCTGTCGTCGGCGCGCTCATGCTCGCGGACCGGCTCGACCTTCTCGCCCAGGCACGATGGGTGGTGCCGCTGCTGGTCATCGCCTCCGCCATCGCGATGCTGGTGACAGCGTCACCCTGGCGTCACCACCGGGCTGACGTGAACGGCGAAACGCCCGAGGGCTAGTCGCGCAACACGCCCTGCAGCTTCATCGCCAGGCTCATGTCACCCTTGATCTTGAGCTTGCCGCTCATGAAGGCGGCGGTGCCGTCGAGCTTGCCGGTGGCCAGGTCGACGAAGTCGGCGTCCTTCATCGAGATGGTGATGTTGGGATTCTCCGGGGCTCCCGGTCCCGCCTCACCTTTGCCGTCCGCCAGCACGATGTGGTACGGGCCTCCGTCATCGCCACTGAGGTCGAAGGCGTAGCTGGCGTTGAGGCCGGCCGTCTTGGCGGGGTTGGCCTCGAGCCGGCTGTTGATCTCGGTGAACACCTCGTTGGGGCTGGGCACGAATCCGTCCTCCATCATGGGCGACCGTCGGCCGCCGCGAACAGCCGCGGAGTGTAGATTCGCGGGGGCAGCGCCTGCCTGGGTGCCGCAATGGACCGGTCCGTGGGCGGCCGTGTAACTTGCGTAGGCGTAAGTCACTCCGAGCGCTGGAGGGTGCTGGGTGCGGGCGGTGGAGCAGTTCCGGATCGCGATCGTCGGCTCAGGCTTC
>JANWHI010000035.1 GCA_025450495.1 Candidatus Dormiibacter sp.
CACGGCGGCATCCTCGCGGACCCGAGCGATGCCGAGCACCGTGCCGACATGGAGGAGTACGGCATCGAGGCGATCGATCTCGTCGTCGTCAATGCCTATCCCTTCTCGTCGGAGCAGTCGACCGAGCTGATCGACATCGGTGGCCCGACGATGATCCGCGCCGCCGCCAAGAACAGCGGCACCGTCACGGTCATCGTCGAGCCCGCGCAGTACCACGAGGTGCTCGAGGAGCTGCGCGAGTCCGGCGCCATCTCGCAGCCTACCCGCGACCGTCTCGCCGCTCGCGCCTTCGCACACACCGCCGCGTACGACACCGCGGTCGCCTCCTATCTCGCCGGCGAGCTGCCCGACCCACAGCCGGTTCCCCCCGAGGAATACACCACCGGCGGCCGGCTGATCGCACAGCTTCGCTACGGCGAGAATCCCCACCAGAGCGGCGCGCTCTACACCATCCCCGGCCCGGCGGGTGGACTTGCCCACGCGCGCCAGGTCCAGGGACCGGCGCTCAGCTTCACCAACTGGCTCGACTGCGACGCCGCGCGCCGCCTGGTCTGCGATTTCGACGAGCCGGCCGCCGCCGTCATCAAGCACACCAACCCCTGTGGCTTCGCCGTCGGCAGCGACATCGCCGATGCCTACCGCCGCGCCTACGAGTGCGATCCACAGTCGGCGTACGGGGGCATCGTCGCCCTCAACCGTCCCCTCGACGAGGCGACGGCCGAGCAGCTGGCGGCGACGTTCCTCGAGGCGGTCGTGCTCCCCGCGATCAGCGACGCAGCGGCATCGCGCCTCGCCGCCAGGCAGCGCCTGCGGATTCTCGTCGTCGAGCGCCCCAGCTGCGCCGCCGCGCTCGACGTCCGCAGCGTCGACGGCGGCCTGCTGGTCCAGACCACAGACTGTGTCAGCTCGGAGCGCAGCGCCATGACCGTGGTCACCAGCGCCCAACCCGACGACGCGCGATGGCGCGACCTCCTGGTGGCCTGGCGCGTCGTCGCCCGGGTCAAGTCCAACGCCATCGTCATCGTCCGCGACGGCATGGCAGTCGGCGTCGGCGCCGGTCAGATGTCGCGCGTGGAGGCCGCGGAGCTGGCGGTGCACCGCGCCGGCGACCGGGCCGCGGGCGCAGTCGCCGCGTCGGACGCGTTCTTCCCGTTCCCCGATGGCGTCGAGGCGCTGGGCACCGCGGGCATCGCCGCCGTCATCCAGCCGGGCGGGTCCAAGCGCGACCCGGAGGTCACCGCCGCCGCCGAGCGCCTGGGCATGGCGATGGTGCATACCGGCGAGCGCCACTTCCGCCACTGACCAGAGGCCGTTCCGCCACTGACCAGCGGCCGTTCCGCCACTGAAGCCGGGGAGGGCGTTGTCGCTCCGGTCGCTGTCCTCGCTGATCGCAGCGGAGCCCCTGGGCTGGCGCCGTGTGGGTCTCCGCGCGGCTGCGGATGCTCCCTCCGCGACAACGCCCTCCCCTCGGCGTCACCCCCCGGGCGCGTCACTGATGCGAAAGGTAACCCGCGCGATGCTCCGATCTGTATCCCCCTGCGTATGAGGGGGTGAAGGAGAGTCGCATCGCCAGCGACGCAGCCACCGACCAGGAGACCTCGAGATGTCCGCCCAACCGGCCACACCAATTGACGGCGACCGGATCGCTCGCGCCGGCAGCGAGATCTGGGAGCGGCGGACCACCTCCATGCGCCGCCGCCTGGCCGGCCCGCGAGTCCGTCAGCGGGTCAACGCGATCGACGCGCTGATCGCCATCCTCGAGGAGCGCCACCTCACCGGCGAGCGCACCCTCGACCGGGTCATGCGCCAGCGCCTGTACCGCCTCGAGGATGAGGTCGGCCTGCCCCTGCCGCGCAGGGCGGTCCGCGCCCGCAACACCGTGCGCCTCCACGCCGCCCTGCTCGACTGGCAGGAGGCACTGCTCGACGAGATGATGCCCGAGCGACTCCGCTTCCCGGATGTGCACGACTCCGACTGGGCCACTCCGGCACCGCACGGCTGGTAGCCTCGTGCGCTCCCCCGCCCGGCATCGGGGTGGCTTCCCGCCCAGGACGTGACGTCAGGGACTGCTAGCGCCGCCCCGCCTTCGGCTGATGCTCCACGCAGTACCGCGCCGCTGGCATCGCCTCGAGCCGTCCCTCAGCGATCGGCTTGGCGCACACCTCGCACTGACCATACGTCCCCGCATCCAGCCGCGCCAGCGCCGCCTTCACCTCGAGCAACTCAGCCTCGACACTCTGCAGCACCCCGAGGTCGAGCTCGCGCTCAAGTGTCTCAGTGGCCTGCTCGGCCGGGTGCTGGTCGACAGTCGAGAGCTCGCGCGCGGAGGCCTCGTTTGCGGAGGTGCTCAGCCGGCTGGCGGCGTTGCGAACCTGAGTGAGTCGATCGTGCTCGGCGATCAGACGCCCGCGGGCCTGCTCTGTGTTCATGGACGGATGCTCCTGGGATGAGTGGGCCGCGCTGGCGCCACATTGTCTTGCCTGGGACCTGCGCTGGCAACCTACCCGGGCGCCAGCCAGACCACGCCGAGAGGTGGGACGGTGATGGTGGCGGACTGGTCGAACCCGTGCCAGCTCATCGGCTCTGTCTCAACCTTACCCATGTTGCCCTGCCCGCTGCCTCCGTAATCCACCGCGTCGGTGTTGATCACCTCGCGCCAGGCGCCCCCTACAGGCAGGCCGACGCGGAAGCCGTGGTAGACGGCGGGAGAGAAATTGGCGACGCAGGCCAGGCCCGGCTGTCCCTGCGCATCCATGCGCACGAAGCTGAGCACGCTCTGGTCGACGTTGCCGGCGTCGATCCAGCGGAAGCCCTCACTATTGCCGTCGACCTGCCACAGCGCGGGGGTCTCCGCGTACACCCTGCCCACGTCGCCGACCAGGCGCTGCATGGCCGCGTGCTCACGCTGCTCGACCAGGTGCCAGTCGAGCGAGCGATCGTGGTTCCACTCCGCCCACTGTGCGAACTCGCCGCCCATGAAGAGCAGCTTCTTGCCGGGATGCGCGTACATCCAGCCGAACAGGGTGCGCAGGTTGGCGAACTGCTGCCAGCGGTCGCCGGGCGTCTTGCCGATCAGCGAGCGCTTGAGGTGAACGACCTCGTCGTGCGACAGCGGCAGGATGAAGTTCTCAGCCCACGCGTACCAGACACCGAAGGTGAGCTGCTGATGGTGGTAGCGGCGGAAGACGGGGTCCTTGCCGATGTAGTCGAGCGTGTCGTGCATCCAGCCCATGTTCCACTTGAAGGTGAAGCCGAGCCCGCCGCTCGCCGTCGTCCGTGACACCGCCGGCCACGCCGTCGACTCCTCGGCGATGGTCATGACCCCGGGGAAGCTGCCGTGCACCTGGTCGTTGAACTCGCGGAGGAAGGCGATCGCCTCGAGGTTCTCACGGCCACCGTACTGGTTGTGCACCCACTCGCCCGCCCTGCGTGAGTAGTCGAGGTAGAGCATCGAGGCGACGGCGTCGACGCGCAGCCCGTCGATGTGGAACTCTTCGACCCAGTAGAGCGCGTTGGCGACGAGGAAGTTGCGCACCTCGTTGCGACCGAAGTTGAACACCAGGGTGCCCCAGTCGGGCTGGGCGCCGCGGCGCGGATCCGCGTGCTCGTACAGGGCGGTTCCGTCGAAGCGCGCCAGCGCCCACTCGTCGCGGGGGAAGTGCGCGGGCACCCAGTCGACGATGACGCCGATGCCGTTCTGATGAAGGTGATCGACCAACCAACGCAGGTCGTCGGGCGAGCCGTAGCGCGCAGTGGGCGCGTAGTAGCTGCTGACCTGGTATCCCCAGGAGCCGCCGAAAGGGTGCTCGGCGATGGGCAGCAGCTCGACGTGCGTGAACGAGAGTCGTTTGCAGTAATCGGCCAGCTGCTGAGCCACCTCGCGGTAGTTGAGCAGCGCGTCGCCAGCCCCGCGGCGCCAGGAGCCGAGGTGCACCTCGTAGATGTTGAGCGGCTCGGTGGTGCGGTCGCCCTGGCGCCGCCGTGACATCCACGCCTGGTCGGCCCACGAGTACGTGGTGTCGGTGACGATGCTGGCCGTGCCCGGCGGCACCTCCGCGGCGCGCGCCAGCGGGTCGGCCTTGAGCACCGGCCTGCCGTCGGTGCCGATCACGCGGAACTTGTAGCGCTGCCCGGCACCGACGTTGGGGATGAACAGCTCCCACACACCGCTGGCGCCGAGGTTGCGCATCGGCTGGGTACGGTCGTCCCAGGCGCTGCTGTCGCTGACCAGCGCCACGCCGCGGGCGTTGGGCGCCCAGACGGCGAACGCGGTTCCGCGCACCCCCTGGTGCTCGATGACCCGCGCCCCCAGCCGCTCCCAGAGGCGGCGGTGGGTGCCCTCGCCGATCAGGTGCAGATCGAGCTCGCCGAGGGTTGGCAGGAAGCGGTAGGGATCGTCAACCTCCCACTCGTGCTCGGCGGTGCGGATCCGCAGCCGGTAGCCGGGCAGGTCGGCCTCCGGCACCGCGGCCTCGAACAGGCCGCCCTCGTCGACGCGCTTCATCGGCACCACGCCGCCCGGGTGGGCGACGCTGACCGCGGTGGCCTCCGGGTGGAAGGCGCGAACCACTGTGACCTTGCCATCGGGGTGAACGCCGAGGAGCTGGTGGGGATCGCGGTGGACCCCGGCGCGAAGCTTGCGGACCTCGTCGATGGTGCTCAGCGGCGGATGCTGGACTGTGCTCATGCGGTCGCCTCGAGCAGGAACCCGAGTGGCACCGGCACCCAGCTGGGGCGGTGGGCCAGCTCGTACGACACCTCGTAGATCGCCTTCTGGATCTCGAAGGCGCGGCGCAGGGTCAGCGCGGCGCCGGCGTCGGGCACCAGCCGGCTGCCCGCGGTGCGCTCGGCGTAGGTCGACCAGAAGGCCTCGCGATTGGCGGTCGACCAGCTGCGTCCGTGGGCGGCCAGGTGCGCCCACTCCGGGTCGGCCGGGGTCATCCGCTCGAGCAGCGCCACCATCGCCGCGTAGTCGAACGACCGCAGCATGCCGGCGACGTCGCGCAGCGGCGAGTGGCGGCGGCGGCGATGCTCGACCGATCGCCGGGGCTCGCCTTCGAAGTCGAGCACCGTCCAGCCGGCATCGGTGCGCAGCACCTGGCCGAGGTGGTAGTCGCCGTGGATGCGAATCGCCAGCCCCGGCGCGGTCAACGTGCGGATGGCGTCGATGCGCGCTCGCAGCGCGTCACGGTGGGCCGCGAGCTCCAGCACCTCAGCGTCACCACTGCTGATCAGGGCGTCGAGCTCGGCCAGCACCTCGTCGGCCCACTGTGTGAGCATCCCCCGGGTGATCGGCTCCGCCGTCAGGTCGGCGCCCGTCGCCTGGGCGAGCGCCAGGTGCATCTGCGCGGTGATGTCGCCGAGCCGCGCCGCCTCGGAGGTGAAGCTGCCGCCTGCCTCCTCGACCGTCTGGACGCGCTCGGCGGCGTCGACGGCCTGGCGCTCCTCGGCGGTGGCGTAGAGGTCACGCAGCGAGGTCAGCGCCAGCGTCCATCCCTCGGTGCCGTTGTGGAGGTAGGCCTGGGCCAGCGCCAGCAGCGCGGGGTGCGGCTCGTCCTCGCGCACGTAGTCCAGCCACGCCTGCGCCGGAGCGACGTGCTCGAAGCCTGCGTCGGTGAGCGCCTGGGTCATCTCCAGCTCCACGGAGGGCTCGAAGACCACCCGTCGCATCACCTTGAGCAGGTGCTCGCCACCGACGACCAGCGAGGTGTTGGACTGCTCGCGCACCAGTGGGCTGATGTCGGTTGCCGTCGCGTCGACGCTGCCCCCACCGGCGACCAGTCGTCCGCTGCCCAGCTGCACGGACTCGCCACCGGCCACGATGCGCCACAGCGGCGCCGCGGTCCGCGCGTCGGCGAGCGCGTCGAAGACCAGCAGACCATCGTCGTGGTGCAGCACCGCTCCCGGGTCGCTGGGACGCAGCCCACTCGGCGAGCCAACGGCGATGGGCACGTTGTAGCTGAGCTCGCTGGCGTCGTCGAAGCCGACGGCAACGACGCACGCCGCCACCACGGGGTCGCTGTCATCGATACGCGCCAGCTCCTCGCAGCGCACGTAGCTGATCCCCATGCCGCCGCCGAACCAGCGCTGCCGTGGCAGCCACGACACCAGCGCCGTCTCCAGCGTCTCGCGGATCCAGTCGAGCTCGACGGCGACGCTCATTCGGTGGTGTCCTCGATGGTGAACCAGAGAAAGCTGTGCGGCGCCAGGGTGAGCAGGTAGGACAGCTCGCCGATCCTGGGGAAGTGCACATGGCCGAGCATCTCCACCGGCGTGCAGCCCTCGAAGCGACGCAGGTCGAGCTCGACGGGCTGCGCAAACCGCGACAGGTTGTTGACGCAGAGGATCATCTGGCCGTGCAGCGTGCGCAGGAACGCGAACACCGACGGGTTCGCGGCGTCGAGCGCCTCGAAGGTGCCCTCGCCGAACACCGCGAAGCGCTTGCGCACGGCGATGAAGCGGCGCATCCAGTGCAGCAGCGACGACTCGTTGCGCATCTGCGCCTCGACGTTGACCGCGGGGAAGCCGTACACCGGGTCCATCAGCGGCGGCAGGTAGAGCTGAGC
>JANWHI010000036.1 GCA_025450495.1 Candidatus Dormiibacter sp.
CAGTCCGCGGCCGCTTTGCAGCAACGTCTGCAGCGGCGCGGCTTCGGCGCGGAGGCGGCGGCGGCAGCCACCGCGGCCATGGTGGCGCACGGCTACGTCGACGACGCAGCGCTGGCCAGCTCGATCGCGGCGCGGCGGCAGCGGACCGGCCACGGGCGCATCCAGGTCGGTGCCGAGCTACGGGCTCGTGGGGTCGGGTCTGAGGCGATCAGCGCCACCCTGGCCGCCGTCGACGTCGAGGCCGAGCGCGCCGCCGCGCTGCAGCTGGGCCACCACCTTGCGCACCGCGCGTCGCACGACATCGCCGACCACCGGGGGCGCCAGCGTCTCGGCGGGGCCCTGCAGCGGCGCGGGTTCGACTCCGACACCGTCGGCTGGGTGCTGCGCCAGCTCGCGGGGGAGGCCTGACCCGGCGCCTCGGTCGATCAGGGGCCGGCACCGGGCGCGACCTTCTCCAGCAACGCTCGTTCGTAGCGCATCGCCGGCGTCAGGGCCGCGAAGGCGAACACGGTGAGAAAGAGCCCGAGGAGCACCAGCCCGTCGGCGTAGTCGAGCCGCACCGCGAACCCGCCCATCACCGACCCGAGGGCCCCGCCGCCCGCCAGGGCGACGGTGTAGAAGGCCATCAACGCCGACCGATCCGCCACGAAGGTCTCCGAGCACTCGGCGAGGTAGTTGATCGCAGCGGGTCCGAAGCCGGCGAGGACGACGACCCCGATGATCAGCAGGGGGATGTACAGGGGTGCCCAGTCCAGCGGGCTGTGGTTGAGCGCGAGCAGGGCGGCCGACATCAGCCACGCCCCGGGAACGGCGCGGCGCATGGTGCGCACCGCCCCGAGCTTGGGAATCCATGGCGTCCAGAGGGCGATCCCGATCAACAGCAAAGCGATCCAGCTGACCAGGATCACCGAGATGAGACGCTCGTCGAAGTGGTGGAGCAGGGTCTGGCCGGGGACCGGTTGGCGTCGGAGCAGCGCCGGGAGATGGGCGGCATAGGCGCCGAGCAGCGCGAACGCGGCCATCCACGCGGGCAGGAAGCTGCGGATCGGCCCGGGTCCGACGATCGCGCCAAGGACGCGGCTGATCGGGCTCACCGGCAGAGGCGGCACGTGCGGGACGAGCGCGGCGCACACCAGGGCAGCGGACAGGTAGAGACCGGCGAGGACGAGGAACGCGCCGTGATGCAGCCAGTGATAGGCGAACGGGCCGACCACGAAGCCGCCCGCGTAGCCTCCCAGGGTGGCCGCTTCGAAGGCGCCGCTGGCACGGGCCCGGACATTGCGACTGTGACTGGTGGCGGCGGCGATCGTGCCGAGCGCGGTGGGGATGAAGCATGCCGCCCCCACACCTTCGACCAGCCGCGCGATGACGATCGACTCCGGGCGGTTCGCCAAGCTGAGCATGATGGCGCCGAGCAGGCAGAACAACGGGCCGCCGATCAGGAATTGGCGGCGGCCGAAGCGGTCGGCGAACCTGGCCAGGAAGGGGGCGAAAACCCTCTCCGGCACCGCCTGGCTGGCGCCGATGAAGCCGACCACCAGGCCGTTGGGGCGCCCTCCGAACATGTCGACGAGATCGAAGCCGATGGCGATGGCTGCGCCGGACGTGGCGATGCGGAGCAGTGCCGTCCCGGCAAGGAGCGCACCGATCGCGTGCGGCCGGCTCTGCACCAGGTCACTCTCGAGGGAGGCCGCGATGGCCTGGTCCTCGGCAAGCGCGGATGGGACGTCCCAATCCGCCAGCCGGTGGCCGTCAAGGTCCTCGAGCTCGCCGTCGCGCGGCGGGGGCAGCAATGTCTGGGGGTTCACTCGCGACTAGCGTAATCGAGCGCGGGCGTGCGCACTTTCGCGCGACCCCCATCGCCATTACAATGCCAGCACGTCTCACCCCCGCCGGCCGCACCGGCCGCGGGCGACGGTGTGGCGCCCGATTCGGGCCCGTACCATCGCGATCGTGAGCCGCCGCCGCCGGGTGCACTGCACCCCAGCACCGCGACCCCGAGGAAACCCCAATCACAATCGAGATCGTCGCCCTGATCGGGCTGGGCATCGCCGTGGTCTTCGCCGCGGCCGCATTCCTGTATGCGCGTCGTCTCGCCGCCGATGCCCGCGAGGGAAACCTCACCGCTGACGCCGAATCGCACGCCCGTGCGCAGTCCGCCGAGCACGAGGCGCAGCAGGTCCTGGTCACTGCGCGAGAGGAGGCCTTCCGCGTCCGCGGGGAGGCTGAGGCCGAGGTGCGGGAGCGCCGCGCCGAGGTGGCCCGCCTCGAACAGCGCAACAGCCAGCGCGAGGAGGCGCACGAGCGCCGCCTGCGTGAGCTGGAGCAGAGCGAGCAGCGCCTGACGCGCCGCGAGGAGGAGATCGAGGAGGTGCGCCAGACCACCGAGAGCGAGAGAGCCCTGGTCGGCCGCGAGCTCGAGCGGGTGGCCGCCCTCTCCGAGACCGAGGCGCGGGCCGAGCTGATCGCCGGGGTCGAGGCGGAGCTGGACGCCGAGGTGGCGGAGCGGATCCGCGACGCCGACCGGAGGGTCCGCGAGGAGGCTGGTGAGCGCAGTCGCGAGATCCTCATCGCCGCCATGCAGCGCCACGCGTCTGACCAGACCGGGGAGTCGTCGGTCACGGTCATGCACCTGCCCAGCGACGACCTCAAGGGCAGGATCATCGGTCGCGAGGGGCGCAACATCCGCGCCCTCGAGGCTGCCACCGGGGTCGACGTGATCGTCGACGAGACCCCCGAGTCGGTGGTGCTGAGCGGCTTCGACCCGGTGCGACGCGAGGTGGCCAGGGTGACGCTGGAGCGGCTCTTCGCGGACGGACGCATCCACCCCGCGCGCATCGAGGAGATGGTGGGCAAAAGCCGGGGCGAGATAATCCAGCGGATCAAGGAGGAGGGCGAGGCGGCCTGCCAGGAGCTGGGCATCCCGTCGGTGCACCCCGAGCTGGCCAAGCTGCTCGGCACGCTGCGATTCCGCAATTCGTACGGCCACAACGTCCTCGGCCACAGCAAGGACACCGCGGCAATCGCGGGCATGATCGCCGCCGAGATTGGCTACGACGAGCAGGAGGCCAAGGAGATCGGCCTCTTCCACGACATCGGCCTGGCCGTGGAGCACACCGTCGAGGGTTCGCACGCGATCATCGGGGGCGAGATCCTGGCTCGTCTCGGCCGGCCCGCGGCGGTGGTGCAGGCGGTTCGAGCCCATCACTACGACGAGGAGCCGCGCTCGGTCGGCGCCTTCATCGTGATGACGGCCGACAGCATCGCCGCCGCCCGTCGCGGCGCCCGTCGCGAGGCGCTCAGCGCGTCCCTCAAGCGGCTTGAGCGCATCGAGGCGATCGCCGGCGAGTTCGAGGGGGTCGAACACAGCTTCGCGGTGCAGGCCGGCAAGGAGCTGCGCGTCATGGTGCGGCCCAATGAGATCAGCGACGACCGTGCCCAGGTGCTCGCGCGCCAGATCGCCAAGAGGCTGCACGCGGAGGGCAACTACGCGGGTCGGATCAAGGTCGTCGTCCTCCGCGAGACCCGAAGCGTCGAGTACGCCAAGTAACGATTGCATCGCGGGGAAACCCGCGACTCGCCGCCTCGCCTCACAATCGCGACAATCTCATGATCACGTCACAGCAACCGCCCTCGCACAGGTCCTCAAAGGGGGAGTCCAACGCCATGGAGATCCTCAAGGTCTCGGCGACCAGCAAGCCGGTCGCCGTCGCCGGCGCGATCGCCGGCGTGGTGCGCACCCAGCACCGGGTGGAGGTGCAGGCCATCGGAGCGGGTGCGATCAATCAGGCCGTCAAGGCGATCGCCATCTCGCGTGGCTACGTCGCGGCCGGTGGCATCGACCTGGTCTGCATCCCCTCGTTCATCGACATCTCGATCGATGGCGAGGAGCGCACCGGGATCCGGCTGCTGGTGGAGCAGCGGTAGAGAGACCGGCAAAGGGGCGCCGGCGCGGAGAGCGGCGGCATCGCTTCGGTCGCTGTCCTCGCGGGCGCCTCGAAGCCCCTCGGCTGCGCCGAGTCGGTCTCCTCGCTGCTGCGGATGCTTCCTTCGCGATGCCACCGCTCTCCACACCTCTCTCCTTTGGGGAACGGTCTGAGCGGACGGTGTTAGCGGGGTACTGGTTCCTGTAGAAGGGAAATGAAGGCTGCCAGGAGGAGATGGGCCAGGGCGGTGGCGAGCTGGGTCCAGACCGCGCCGAACCCGAGTCCCAGAGGCCTGGGACGTTGGGGACGCCGCAGCTGCCGGTCACATCGTTGACCAGGACCGGCAGGTTGCGCAGCCAGACAGCTGTCAGGAAGGCGAAGAGCGCGCCAATCAGGACTGCGCCCGTCCTCAGGTCGGGACGCCAGGTCCAGCGCCTCGCGACCAACCGGCCCCAGTCGGTCTCGTCGCTTTCAGTGTCCTGACCGGTGTCGTGCCCGGTGAATGCATCGCTGCCGTCCTGGGCGGTGATCGTGGGCAGTGGGCCGGCGGGCGTCAACGCTGTGGCCCAATCGCTAGGCTTGGCCGCAGCGTGTACCTCCCCACCCTGAGCCAGTCCGCGTCGCACTTCCGCCCGCTCCCGCTTGCCCAGCGAGCTGGGAGCGCTGACGTGCTGGCGCCGACCCGCGAACCGATCGTGCCGCTGCTCGGGAGGCCGCCGCGCGTCCACCTGTGGCACATCGGCTGCCAGATGAACGACGCCGACCACGAACGCCTGGCGGAGTCGTTCGCGGAGATCGGCTTCGTCCCCGATGTGCCGCTCGAGGATGCGGACATCGCAGTGCTGATCAGCTGCGCGGTGCGCTCGAACGCCGAGCAGAAGGTGTACGGCAAGTTCAAGGAGCTGATCCCATGGAAGCGCGAGCGCGCCGGCAGGGCGATCGCGCTGACCGGGTGCATGGCAGTCGAGCACGGCTCAGCGCTGCTGCAGCGCATGAACGATCTCGATTACATGTTCGACGTCCGCGAACCCGAGGGCTTCTTCGCGCGGTTGCAGTCCCTGTACGGCGGCGACGTCGACGGCCCGGTGACGATGCCGGCGTCTGACCGTCTGCTCGCCTACGTTCCGGTCATGGGTGGCTGCAACGAGATGTGCACCTACTGCATCGTGCCGTTCGTGCGCGGCCGCGAGAGTAGCCGGGCCACGGGCGAGATCGTCGATGACGTGCAGCGGTTGGTCGATCGCGGTGTCCGCGAGGTGACCCTGCTCGGCCAGAACGTCAACAGCTACCGCGACCCGCAGACGGGCACCGGTCTGGCCGAGCTGCTCGCCGCGGTGGACGCGGTGCCCGGCCTGTGGCGGCTGCGCTTTCTCACGTCGCACCCGCGCAACGCGGTGCCCCAGCTGTTCGCGGCGATGCGCGACCTGCCGACGGTTTGCGAGCAGCTGCACCTGCCTGTCCAGGCCGGCGACGACGAGCTGTGGCGCCGCATGCGGCGCGTCTACAGCGTGGCCGAGTACCGCGAGAAGATCGACGCAGCCAGACAGACGGTGCCCGATCTGGCGCTGACCACCGACATCATCGTCGGCTTCAGCGGCGAGACCCAGGCGGAGTTCGAGGGAACGCTGCAGCTGATCCGCGACGTCAGGTACGACGTGGTGCACATCCAGGCGTATTCGGTGCGGCCGGGGACGGCGGCGGCTCGACGTCCGGACGACGTTCCCCTGCCCGTCAAGAAGTTCCGCCTCAACCAGTTGCTCGAGATCCAGCGTGGCATCGCGTTGCAACGCAACCAGGCCCTGCTGAACCGTCGCGTCGAGGTGCTCGTCGAAGGCATCGCCGAGGACGGACGGGCCTACGGCCGCACCCGCCAGGGCAAGGTGGCATGGCTGCCCGCGGGCAGCGCCGCAGCCGGTGACCTGCGCGCCGGCAGGGTTGCCGCGGTCACCCACTGGCAGCTCGAGCTCGACACGGTCACCGCGGCAGCGTGACCCGGCGCCACAGCGGCCCCGCGCCCCACGAGAGCGCTGACGTCGCCGAGGACGCGCCGATGATCGACCTCGACGATGCCGGCAGCACGCCGATCCTGCAGCAGTACCGCGCGGTCAAGGCCGAGTACCCGGACGCGATGGTGATGGCGCGGCTCGGCGATTTCTACGAGATGTTCGGAGCCGATGCCCAGGAGGCTGCACCGATCCTCGGCGTCGCGCTGACCGGCCGCGGGTTCGGCGCCGCCGGCCGCCTGCCGATGTGCGGCGTACCTCACCATGCCGCGCCCGCGTACATCCGCAGGTTGCTCGACGCGGGACGGCGGGTCGCGCTGTGGGACCAGGTCGGCGAGGTCCTCCCTGGCAAGCTGGTGCGTCGCGAGGTGACCCGCGTTCTCAGCCCCGGGACCGCGACCGAGGCGGACTACCTGGACGAGACACGTGTCGCGCGCTGCGTGGCGCTGCACAGCAGCGGCGGGCGCACCGGCATCGCCGCACTCGACACCGCTGGAGGCGAGCTGCTCCTCACCGAGGTCGCCGGCGGCTGGGACTCCGCCGCGTTGCGCGAGGAATGCGAGCGGCTCGACGTGGCCGAGGTGCTGATCGCCGACGACGGGACCGAGCTGCCCGCGGGGCTGCTTCCCGGCACGGTGCGGACGCTGCTCCCGCCCGCTTTCTTCGACGCGTCTCGCGCGCGCGAGCGCCTGCTCGAGGTCACCGGGGCATGCGCACCTTTTGGGCTCGCCGTCGACGGCATCGACCGCGCCGTCTGTGCTGCGGGGGCCGTGCTCGCCTACTGCGAGCGAGCGCGCCTGACCCTGACTGCCGGCTTCGTGTACGTGCGCCAGCGCAGTGAGAGCGCCACCATGCGTCTCGACGCCCAGACCAGGCGCAACCTCGAGCTGCTCAGACCGCTGAGTGGATCGGGTGCCTCGCTGGCAACGCTGCTCGACCGCACCCGCACGCCAATGGGCGCGCGGCTGCTTCGCGCCCGGCTGCTCGAGCCGCTGATCGAACCACTGCTCATCATGGCGCGGCACGACGCCGTCGACGCGCTCGTCGATTCGCCACGGATCCGCGAGAGACTTGGTGAGGCCCTTGCCGCGGTGCGCGACCTCGAACGGCTCGTGGCCCGCTGCGTGCAGCGCACCGCCACCCCGCGCGATCTCGGCGCCATCCGCCAGGCCTGTGCTGCCCTCCCCGCCGTGCAGGACATCCTGTCGCCGCTGCTCGCGGGCGAGCTGGTTGCGGCGGCCGCACGATGCGCGGCCCCGGACGGGCTGGCGGCGCGGCTGCGCGAGCTGCTCGTCGACGATCCACCCCCAACGGCCCGCGACGGTGGCTGCATCCGGCCGGGCGCAGACGCTGACCTCGACGAGCTCGTCGCCGCCGGCGCCGGAGCGCGCGCGTGGATTGCCGGGCTCGAGGGC
This sequence comes from Candidatus Dormiibacter sp., assembly GCA_025450495.1. The sequence goes on from JANWHI010000036.1 coordinate 7,345, forward strand.
GTCGAGCGCCAGCGCAGCGGCATCGGGTCGCTCAAGGTGGGCTACAACCGCGTCTTCGGCTACTACCTCGAGGTCCCCAACACCCACCGCGACGCGGTGCCGGCCGAGTACGTGCGCAAGCAGACGCTGGTCGGCGCCGAGCGTTACATCACCGTCGAGCTCAAGGAGCGCGAGAGCATCGTCCTCGGCGGACGCGAGCGTGCCCTGGTGCGCGAGCACCAGCTTCTCGGCGAGCTGACGGCCGCGGTCGCAGCCCAGGCAGCAGCCCTGCTCGACGCTTCCCAGGCAGTGGCGCTGATCGATGTGCACCGCGCGCTGGCGTGCGTGGCCGTTGATCAGCAGTGGGTGCGCCCGCTGGTCGACTCGTCCGGCGTGCTCGATGTCGACCAGGGCCGCCATCCCCTGGTC
>JANWHI010000037.1 GCA_025450495.1 Candidatus Dormiibacter sp.
AGGATCGAGGTGTACAGCGATCCAGGGCCGACGATGACCAGCTCGGCGTCGAGGATGGCCGCCTCGGCCTCAGGGTTGATCGGTGGAGCGTCGGGCTGCAGGAATACACGGTCGATTCGCTCGATCCCGTGCGGGACGCGCGACTCGCCGACTCTGACCTCGGTGCCGGAGGTGGCGCAGAGCACGACGTCGCGCAGGGTGCTCGGGACGATGGTGCCACGCACCGCCAGGACCCGTCCCGATTCGCGCAGCGCGGGCTCGAAGTCACCGGTGATCTCGGCCATCGCCATGATGAAGAGGTTGCCGAACGAGTGGCCGCCGAGCGAGCCCTCACCGGTGAAGCGGTGCTGGAACAGCTGGGTCATCAGCGGCTCGGTCTCGGCCAGGGCGGGGAGGCACTGGCGGAAGTCTCCCGGCGGCAGCACGCGGTACTCGGCGCGCAGCCGGCCGCTCGAGCCCCCGTCGTCGGCGACGGTGACGATGGCGACGATGTTGCCGGTGTACTTCTTGATGCCGCGCAGCAGGGTGCTGAGGCCGGTCCCGCCGCCCAGGGCGACCACCCGCGGGCCCTTGGCGAGCTGGCGGTGGGCATAGAGGTGTTCGATGAGGTTGCGGCGCTCGCTGGTGTTGCCGCGCAGGAACGGACCGAGAAGGGACTCGCCGAGCTTGTAGAAGCAGAGCAGCAGGACGGCGATGCCGAGGACACCAAAAAGGGCCGCGCGCACACCGCGTGGCAAAAACTGCAGGGTGATGGTCTGCACCCAGGACGGGAAGCTCACGCCGCTGCTGTAGATGTCGCGGAGCACGTAGCCAACGGCGAGGCTGATCATCACGATGCTGGCGAACAGCAGCAGCAGCCAGCGCTTGATGTGGAGCCCCGGGACGAACCAGCGCATCAACGAGGGGCTCGGACGCAATACCTTCATGGTCGGCGCGATTGTCCCACGGCGGCCGTGAACCGGCGCCCATCTTCTCAGCCGGGCTGGAGCCGCTCCGCCTGGCTGGCCTTGGCCATGATCATCGCCTCGGTCCCGTCCGCCTCCGCTTCCTCGCGGCGCATTCGCAGCTTCGCCAGGCTGTGCTCGGCGTCGATGTACCTGATCGTTCCTGAATAGCTGCGCATCACCAGGCTCTGGGTTCGGGCGCGATTCTCGCCGAGGAAGCGCACCCCCTCGAGCAACTCGCCCCCGGTGATCCCGGTGGCGGCGAAGAAGACGTTGTCACCGCTGACGAGGTCGTCGAGCTCAAGGACGCGATCGGCGCTTTTGCCCTCGGCCTCGAGCAGGGCCTGGTCGCCGGCGCGCAGCCAGAGCCGCCCCTGCATCGAGCCGCCGACACACTTGATGGCGCAGGCGGCGAGCACCGCCTCGGGTGCGCCGCCGACGCCCATCAGCACGTCGATGCCGGTGCGGTGCTCCATCGCGGCCATCACGCCGGCGGCGACATCACCGTCCATGATCAGCTTGACGCGAGCCCCCGCCGAACGGATCTCCTCGAGCAGGTCCTCGTGGCGGTCGCGGTCGAGCACGACCACGGTGAGGTCCTCGACGCTGCGATCCTCGGCTTTGGCGATACGGCGCAGGTTGTTCTTGACGGTGTCGGTGATGTCGATGACGTTTGCCGCCTTGGGCCCGACGATCAGCTTCTCCATGTAGGGGATGTGGGTGTAGAACATCGAGCCGCGCTCGGCGAGCGAGACGGTGGCGATGCCGCCCGGGAGTCCGCGGGCCACCAGGCGGGTGCCGTCGATGGGGTCGACGGCGACATCCACCCGCGGCGCGTTGCCGTTGCCGACCTGTTCGCCGATATACAGCATCGGTGCCTCGTCCTTCTCACCCTCCCCGATGACCACGACGCCGTCCATGTCGACGAAGTTGAGGCTGCGTCTCATCGAGTCGACGGCAGCGCCGTCGGCGTCGTTCTTGCGGTTGCGGCCCATGAAGGGAGCGGCGGCCATGGCCGCGCCTTCGGTGACCCGCACCAGCTCCAGCGCGATGTTGCGGTCGATCGGGGTGCCGAGGTCGCGCGAGGTGGATGTGCGAGCCATGGGGCGCCGATCATACCTGCCCCGCGAGCACCGCCCAGTGAGGCGCATGTCGGTGCGCGGCGCAGGTCATCGCCGCTGCAGCCCGGCGACCCCGAACTGTGAGATCGCCCGGGCGGCACACTGCAGGCCGGCTTCGAGCGCGGTCGCGAAGAAGCCGGTGTCGTCGCGCTGCGCGACGGCGCAGGCAGCCAGGAAGCCGCCCGCGAGGGCGTCGCCTGCCCCGGTGGGGTCGACGACCTCGTCGACGCGCGCGGCCGGTCGCGAGATCACCCCGTCTTCGGTCACCACCGATGCGCCGCCCGGGCCACCCTTGACAACCACCGCACGCAGGCGGCCGACACCGCACATGGCGATCGCCTCCTGCCGCCAGGTGGTGACCGGCGTGCCCGTGAGACTGGCCAGCTCGTTGCGGTTGAGGAAGAGCACGTCGCAGGCGTGCGCCACCTCGCGAACGGCGTCGCGCTCGGGGCCCGTGTAGTCGGTCATCGAGTCGGCGGCGGCCAGGCGGGCGGAGCTCTGGGCGAGCACGTCGCGCTGCAGCGCGGGACGCATGCTCGCCAGGAACAGCACCTGCGCATCCGCGGCGGCGGGTGGCAGTCGAGGCTGCCACGATGGATCGCACCCCTCGTCGCTGACGGTGTCGACGGCAATCCATCGCTCGAAGTCGTGGCGCACTTGCCAGCGGAAGGTGGGCTGGTTGCTGATCACCATGCCGTCGAGGTTGATGCAGGTGTCGCGCAGCAGCTCGATGAAGGCGGCGGCGTGGTCGCGGCCGACGATGCCGTTGAGGTGGACGGTTGCCGGGTCGGCGGCAGCCAGGGCGAAGTACACCGCCGAGCCGCCCAGCTGGGTTGGACGTCGACCGGTTGGGGTTGTGATGTCGTCGACGTGCACCGTGCCGGCGACGGCGATGTCCCAGGTCACCGCCGCGCGCACCGCAGCGGCGCCGGTGCGACCGGCGCGCGCGCTATCTCAATTGCGAAACAGCGGGATGATCCGGGCCGTCACCGGGGCACGCTCCTCGCGGGCTCGCTCGAGGAGCAATCCCTGGCTGGCGAACAGCACATCGGAGACGTGTCCGGCCTCGCGATTGATGCCGAGCTGGTCGCGCAGGGCACCGTCGAGCGCCCCGACGAAGCGCACCACGGCGCTCCACAGCTGGGTCGGAAGCAGGCGGTCGCCGCGCTCCCGACAGCGTTCGATCAGGTCGATGAGGGCGTCGGATTCACGGAGCAGCAGACGCGTGCGGCCGACCCGCGGACGGCGCCAGACGGCGTCGCGGTCGATGCGGCGCAGCTCGAAAACGGTGCGCTCGATCGGTCCAGGGATGTGCCGCGTGAACACCGCGTTGTCACCGCCTGCGGGCAAGCGCCGGGGAAGCGCGGCGTTCTCCATCGGCGCATTGTACGCAGCCCACGCCCGTGCGCCCGCCTCAGACGCAGCAGGTCAGGTCTGCCTTGTTGCAGTCGGGTAACAGAGCGATCGCCAGGCGCCGCGATGGGCCACCAGGTGGACGGTGCGCGGCAGGCTGACGGTGCGCGTCGCGTCACCGATCTCGTACTCCACATCGAGCTCGGCTGCATGCGCGTGGACCATCCCCGAGTCGGGGTCGCGCCAGGCTTCCAGATGACGCACCTGCCTGACCCTGATGCCGCGGAGCGTGGCCAGCGCCCCGATGCGCTGGGCGGCGATGAACGCCTCCAGCGTGCCCCAGCTCTGCTGGCACTCCGGGCTGAGCAGTGAGTAGGCGCGCCGGTATTGCCGAGCGCGCATCAGCTCGACGAAGACCGCCTCGCTGAACGCGGGGTTGGCGCGCGGTCGGCTCGAACCGGTGACGCCGCGCTCGTGGTCGGCGACCAGCGTCGAGGCCCGTCCCGTCGGTGCTGCGGGGTCGCTGCGCTCCGCCTCCACCAGTGTCGCGGGGGTGGTGGTGCCGTGGCTCCAGAAGGTGCGGGTGTGCGAGTCAACGAGGTGGGGACGCTCGGCGGCGGGAAGTCGGGACATCCCCACAAGCGACGACTCGTCAGAGCCGCGGCGGCCGAAGGCGCGGCGCAGAATTCGCGGGGCACGCATCAGTCGCACCCGGCCGCCGCCACGACAGTCTCGACATCCCTGGTGCCGACACGTTCCGCGGCAAGCACCTGCTCGACGGCATCGCGGACGTGCAGCAGCACCGGCACGGAGAGTTCGGGGAGTCGCTGCTCGATCCGTCGCAAGTGCGCCGTCACCACGGACACGGGCGGCGGGGTGCGCGACGGCATCAGCCTCAGTCTACGCGCTCGGCGACGGCCGATTCGCCTTGCCGCGCGCCGGGCACCGGTCGCGCTCGCTACCATCCGCGGCGATGGGGACACGCGCCCGAATCCTGCTGGCTGAGGACCAGGCTTCGGTTGCCGCCCCGGTCGCCAGATGCCTCAACGAGGCCGGCCACGAGGTGCGCTGGGTGCGCCAGATGCGTGAGCTGCGCAGGGAGATGGCCGAGTACGCGCCCGACCTCCTGCTGCTCGACACCACGCTCGACACCGACGGGCTGGAGTACTTTCAGGCGGTGAGGTTCGCCCCCGAGCACCCTCCGGCCGGCGTGGTCATCCTGACCCCGGCCGGCGACCGGCGCACCAAGGAACGCGCCCAGCAGCTCGGCGCGGCCGCCGTCCTGGCCAAGCCGCTCGACGATGAGACAGTCGTCTCGGTGGTCGGCGACCTGCTCTCGATGATCTGAGCGCGGCTCAGCGCAGCGCTTGGAGCACGGTCAGCACGACGCTGCTGGCCGCCCAGAAGCCGATCGTCGCGCTGATGTAGGCAGGCATGGCAACGCCGGCGTTGTACCAGGCGACCACGCGCCGGCCGGTGAGAGCGACGATGGCGATGGCGTCGAGGAGCAACAGCAGGATCGACGTCAGGGCGCTGACCGCCTGCAGGCCCTGCCCGGGGAGCAGCGCCACAAGCAGGGAGGTTGCCCCGATGATGATGGCCGTGACGAAGGTGATGATCTGCGCGTATCGGACCCATCGCTGCCGGCGTGTCAGAAGCGTCGCCAGGATGATGAGCAGGCCGGCGAGCGAGGCGGCCGACACAGCCGCAAGAATCTGCTCGCCGATGCTGACGCTGACGGTGCGGCTGCCAACAGTGGCCTGGCCGGCGAAGGCCGCGAGGGCCGCGAGCAGCGCGAGCAGCGCGAGCAGCATGTCCCAGGTGTAGATCGCGAGGATGATCGCCGGCCGCTGTTCGTCGCCGGCTTCGGTCTGCGCGTTGGTCTGCACGCGCCGATCATAGGGAGGGCGGCGGCTGCGACCGGGCCTTGGCCGCGGCTACGCTGTCGGCGATGACGGCGACCATCGCGATTCTCCAGGGCGACCAGACCGGGCAGGAATTGCTCGATGAGGCACTGCGGGTCTTGGCACCTGAGGTCATCGGCGTCGACCTGGTGCTGCGCCCGTTCGACCTCTCCCTGGAGAACCGGCGCGCCACCGCCAACGCGGTCGTCGTCGCGGCCGCCGAGGCCATGGTGGCATGCGGGTTCGGTCTCAAGGGCGCCACCATCACGCCAGAGCACGCCGGCGACGTGGGCAGCCCCAATGCGCTGCTCCGTCAGCGGGTTGGTGGCAAGGTCATCCTGCGCACCGGCCGGCGCATCCCGGGCGTCGCGTCGGTGGGTGGTGCCAGCGCGCCGATGAGCGTGGTGCGGATGGCGGTGGACGACGCCTACGGCGCCAACGAGTGGCGCGAGGAACGCGACGGCGACGAGGTCGCCTTTCGGACGGAGCACATCTCGCGCTCGACCTGCCGGGCGGTGGCCGACTTCGCGTTCGTGCAGGCGCGGCGCGCCCACGCGTGCGTCTTCGGCGGTCCGAAGTACACCGTGTCGCCGGTCTACGAGGGGATGCTCAAGGAGGAGATGGATGCTGCCGCGGCGCGCTTTCCCGACGTGGCCTACGAGCCCCAGCTGATCGACGCGACCTATGCGCTCCTGCTGGCGCACGGTGGCGACGCGCTGGTCATCCCCGCGTTGAACCGCGACGGCGACTGCCTCAGCGACTTCGTGCTGCAGCTTTTCGGCAGCATCGCCGGCGCGGAGTCGCTGCTGCTCGGATTCACCGAGGACTCGACCAGGCCGGACGTTGTCATGGCCGAGGCGCCGCACGGGACAGCGCCGGCGCTGCAGGGCAAGAACATCGCCAACCCGATGGCCATGATCCTGGCCGCCGCGTCGTTGCTGAGCTTCATCGACGACGCGGCGTGCAAGGCGGCCTCGCGCGCCATGTACGAGGCCACGTTCGAGACCGTGCGCGCCGGTACCAGGACCGCCGACCTCGGTGGTCATTCGTTCACCGATGAGTTCACCGATGCTGTCATCGAGGCGGTGCGCAACAAGCTGGAGCTCTGGGGCTCACTGGGCATGAGCTGATGGACTCCGAGCGCATCTACCTCGACCACGCCGCCACCACGCCGCCTGCCGGCGAGGTCATCGACGCGATGCTGCCGTATCTCCGCGACAGCTGGGGCACTCCCTCCTCTCCGCACGCCCGCGGCCGGCGGGCCCGCAGCGCGATCGACGGCGCGCGTGACCGGCTCGCTGACCTGATCGGCTGCGCGGCACGCGAGGTGACCTTCACCGCCGGGGGGACAGAGGCCGACAACCTGGCGATCCGCGGCGTGGTCGGACGGTGGGGCGCGGAACGTGGCCACCACCTGGTGGTCAGCGCGATCGAGCACGAGGCCGTTCTCGGCACGGCGCAGGCGCTCGCCGAGCAAGGTGGCTGCGAGCTGACGGTGGTCGGCTGCGACGGCGATGGTCGCGTCGACGTGGGCGAGGTCGCGGCAGGGCTGCGCCACGACACCGTGCTGGTGTCGTTGATGCTCGCCAACAACGAGATCGGCACCGTGCAGGACGTCGCCGCTGTGGCCCAGGCGGTGCGTGAGCGCAACCCGCGCACGCTGGTGCACACCGATGCGGTGCAGGCCTTCGGACGGCTGCCCGTGGACGTCGACAGCCTCGGCGTCGACCTGCTCAGCCTGTCGGCGCACAAGTGCTACGGACCCAAGGGAGTCGGTCTGCTCTATTCGCGCTGGGGCACATTCGTCCGTGCCCAGCAGGAGGGCGGTGGCCAGGAGCGCGGCCGGCGCAGCGGCACAGAGAACGTCGCCGGCATCGTCGGCTTCGCCGTCGCCGCGGAGCTTGCCGAGCGCGAGCGCGCCACGGAGACGGCGCGCCAGAGCGCCCTTCGCGACCGGCTGGCGGCGACGGTGCTGGCCGCGTTGCCCGGTGCGCGTGTCGCCGCCGCCGGGGCGCCGCGGCTGCCCAACCTGTGCGCGCTGCTTGTCGACGGCGCCGCGACCGAGGTGCTCATCGCCGCCCTCGACCAGGCCGGGGTCGAGGTATCGGGAGGCTCGGCGTGCACCAGCGGAGCGGTGCGCGACTCACACGTTCTGCACGCCATCGGAGAGGACCCGCGCGCGACGGCGCTGGTCCGCTGCTCGCTGGGCCGCGGCACCTCCAACACGGAGGTGAGCCGCGCTGCAGCGACGATCGTCGCCGCTGTGGCTCAGGCCACCCGCGTGCCGTCGGCGGTCGGCACCCAGTAGCGCAGCTCGCAGCATGGCGGTGGCATGACCGCGACGACGCGCGCTGCGCCGCACGCCGTAGCCGATGTGACCGCCAACCTCGCGGAGCCGCTCATTGGAGCCGGTGGCGCAGAGTGATGCGTCCCAGGTACTCGTCGCGGTCCAGCAGCCACCACGTCGTCGACGGCACCCAGCCGTCTGGTCGCGGGGTTCTTTCCGAGGCGTCGGCTCGAACCGCGGCGACGTACTTCGCGAACCCCGGAGGAGCGCTCCACATCTGACTCCGGTCATGTACTTCGACCCCGACCATGGGCTGGTCACCGACATCCCCGATGCCTTCAGCCGCGAACTCCGCCATCGCCGCGAGAAAGGACGAGCGCACGCGAATAGTCGGAAGAGCCAGCTCGGCCACCTCAACATCATGCAACCAACGAGGCCGCACACCGACCACCTTCCGCTGGTTCGCTCCGCGTGACCTGCTCGAGACCACCACCACCGATGAGAGCTACCGGGCCCTGAGGACCTTCTTCGCCGAGGTGAAGCACCACCTCTCCCCCGGCGGCCGGATCCTCGTCTTCTTTGGCACCTCAGGCGACCTTGCCTACGCCCACCAACTGATCCGGGCCGCTGGGTTGAGGGCCGAGGTCGCCGCAGAAAGTCGAGTGACCAAGGAAGACCACGAAACGACCTATTACCTTCCGCCTGACCGCCGCCATGAGCGATCAAGTCCAAGTAGGTGCCACCTGAGGGCAGGGGAGGTGCCCACAGGCGACTGAGGGAATGTGCAGAGCAGCGGAGAGATCCGCCTGCGGAGCGGGCGAGCTCGGAGCGCCCGCGAGGCTTTGACCGAAGGCGCCTGTGGGCACCTCCCTTGCCCGGCTTGGGATAGCCCTTGGGACTTGGCGCTGCGGTATAATCCTGACCATGGCGGTCGGAATTTCCCACACACAGCGCCCGGAGGCTCTCCCGAGCTCCTCCTTCTCGATGCGCGTCAGCTCGAAGGCTCACTACGGGCTGCGCATGATGACCGAGTTCGCCCGCGCCTACGGTCGCGGCCCGCTGAGCATCGCCGAGGTGGCCAGGATCGAGCACCTGCCGCTGGCGTACCTCGAGCAGCTGGCCGGCCTGCTGCGCCGCGGCGGCCTGGTGGAGAGCACCCGCGGGGTCCATGGCGGCTACTCGCTGACCCGCTCCCCCCAGCTGATCTCGGTCCTCGAGGTGGTGCACACCGTCGAAGGTGAGGTGTCACCGGTGGAGTGCGTCTCCACCGACTACGTCACCGGCAGCTGCCTGCGCGAGGGCGAGTGCGCCTCACGCGGCCTGTGGATGCGTCTCAAGGAGAGCATCGACTCCGTGCTGCGCCAGACCACCCTCGCCGAGCTCATCCATGACCAGTCCCTGCTCGAAGCGATGGCGCCTGCCGAATCACACCCGGAGACTCCCCATGACTGAAGCCAGCGCCGCTGCGGCGGCAGCCGACCTCGTCGTCCGCGGTCTGACCGTGTCCGTGGAGGACAAGGAGATCCTTCGCGGCGTCGACCTGTGCGTGCCCGCCGGCGAGGTGCACGCCCTGATGGGCCCCAACGGGTCGGGCAAGAGCACGCTGGCGTACACCCTGAGCGGCCACCCCAAGTACACGGTGACCTCGGGCAGCGCGGCATTCGGCGGTGCCGACCTGCTCGCGCTCTCCGCCGACGCCCGCGCCCGGCTCGGGCTGTTCCTCTGTTTCCAGTACCCGACAGCGATCCCCGGCGTCACCACCGTCAACTTCATGCGCGCCGCGCTGCGCGCGCAGGGCAAGGAGATGCCCGCCCGTGAGTTCATCAGCCGGCTCAACAAGGAGATGGCCTCCCTCCGGATCGACGAGAGCTTCCGCGCCCGCTACATCAACGACGGCTTCAGCGGTGGCGAGAAGAAGCGCGCCGAGATCCTCCAGATGGCCATGCTTCGCCCCCGCCTGTCGATCCTCGACGAGACCGACTCGGGGCTCGACGTCGACGCGCTGCGCACCGTGGCCAACGGGGTGACCCGCCTCGCCGGGCCGGACATGAGCGTGCTGGTGATCACCCACTACCCGCGCATCCTCGAATACCTGAAGCCCGACCGGGTCCACGTGCTCCACCAGGGTCGGGTGGTCACCTCCGGCGGGCCGGAGCTTGCCGACCAGATCGAACGCGAGGGCTACGAGCCCATCACCGGACCGGTCGCCGCTCAGGCTGCGGCTTCACAGAGGTCATTGACCGGCGTGGTCGCGGAGGCGAAGGCATGAGCGTGCAGGCTCGCGAGCTGACCAAGGACTACAAGTTCGGCTTCCACGACGTCGACGTCTCGGTGTTCCGCACCGAGAAGGGCCTGTCGCCCGAGGTGGTCGCCGCCATCTCGCAGCACAAGAACGAGCCCGAATGGATGCTGAAGTTCCGCCTCAAGGCCTACGAGCACTGGATGAAGCGGCCGATGCCGACGTGGGGGGCGGACCTCTCGGGCATCGACTTCGACGACATCTACTACTACGTCAAGCCCGCCGGCGAGCAGTCCCGTTCTTGGGACGACGTGCCCGAGTCGATCAAGAACACCTTCGACCGGCTCGGCATCCCCCAGGCTGAGCGCAAGTTCCTCGCCGGCGTCTCGGCGCAGTACGACTCCGAGGTCGTCTACCACAACATCCGCGACGACCTCGAGAAGCTCGGGGTCATCTTCTGCGACTGCGACACCGGGCTGCGCGAGCATCCCGACATCTTCCGCAAGTACTTCGGGACGGTGATCCCGCCCAATGACAACAAGTTCGCCGCGCTCAACAGTGCGGTGTGGTCGGGCGGCTCCTTCGTCTACGTGCCCGCCGGCGTCAAGGTCGACATCCCCCTGCAGGCGTACTTCCGCATCAACAGCGACAACATGGGCCAGTTCGAGCGCACCCTGATCATCGCCGAGGAGGGCTCGTCGGTCCACTACATCGAGGGCTGCACGGCGCCCAACTACTCGAGCGACTCGCTCCACTCCGCGGTGGTCGAGCTGATCGCCCACAAGGGCGCGAAGATCCGCTACACCACCATCCAGAACTGGTCCGACAACGTGTACAACCTGGTCACCAAGCGCGCCATCGCGCACGAGCGGGCCACCGTCGAGTGGGTCGACGGCAACCTCGGCTCGAAGGTGACCATGAAGTACCCGGCCATCTACCTGATGGGCGAGGGTGCGCATGGAGAGGTGCTCTCGGCGGCGTTCGCCGGTCCCGGCCAGCATCAGGACGCGGGAGCCAAGTGCATCCACGTGGCCGCCCACACCACCAGCAACATCGTGTCGCGTTCGATCAGCAAGGGCACCGGCCGCACCTCATACCGCGGCCACATCAAGGTGTACCCGAAGGCGCACGACGTGCGGGTCAACGTGCGCTGCGACGCGCTGCTGCTCGACGAGGAATCGCAGAGCGACACCTACCCGTACATGGATGTCGAGA
>JANWHI010000038.1 GCA_025450495.1 Candidatus Dormiibacter sp.
CGGACCCGTAGAAATCGGACATGCCCATGCAGCCGAGCCCGATCGCCGATACCTCGAGGTCGCCGAGCCTGCGTCGCTTCATCTGGTTGTCTCCTCGATAGCTTGGTGATAGCGGCTGGTGGCTGAGGCCTCGGTGATGAGCCGCACCGGGCGGTCGTAGAAGATGTAGTTCCAGGCCCAGTTGAGCAGCACGACCGCCTTGCTGCGGAAGGTGATGATGTAGGCGAGGTGGACGAACAGCCACATCAGCCAGCCGATGAACCCGTCCACCCGGATCGGGCCGAGCTGCACCACCGCGTGGTTCCGGCCCACCGTGGCCATGGTGCCCTTGTCACGGTAGCGGAACGTCGTGGCCTGCCCACCGTCGAGCCGAGAGATCACGTTTCGCCCGGCGTGCGTCCCCTGCTGGATGGCCACCGGCGCGAGCATCGGCAGCGCTGTGCCGCGATCGTCAAGCTCGGCCATGTCGCCGATCACCTGGACCTCGTCGTGGCCCGGCAATTGCAGCGTCGGCCGCACCGCCACCCGCCCGAGCCGGGACACCCGCGCCGCGAGCTGCTCACCGAGCGCCGAGGCGCGCACCCCGGCCGTCCAGATCACCGTCGCCGCCTCGATGGTCGTGCCGTCGTCGAGCGTGACCCCGCGCCCATCCGCGTGCGCGACCGTGCGTCCGAACACCAGCTCGATTCCGCGACGGCGGAGCACCGCCTCCGCCTTGGCAGCGAGGCGCGGATGGAACGCGTCGAGGACGCGCGAGCGACCCTCGATGAGGATCACCCGGACCGGCCTGAAATCCAGCCGCGGGAAATCCTTGGGGAGGAGATGGCTGAACAGCTCGCTGAGCGCGCCCGCGTACTCGACGCCCGTCGGACCGCCGCCGGCGATGACGAACGTCAGCAGGCGGTGGCGCTCGCGGTCATCGGTGCACTCCGCGGCACGCTCGAACCGCTCGAGCACGTCGGCGCGCAGCGTCAACGCATCGTTGAGCCCCTTCAGGCCGAGAGTGTGCGCGGCGATGTCCTCGTGGCCGAAGTGGTTGGTCGCCGCTCCTGCCGCGACGATCAGGTGGTCGTAGGCAAGTGCACCGGCGTCGGTCTGGACCTGGTGTCGCTCGAGGTCGATCGCGAGCACCTCGGTCATGCGCACGTCGCAGTTGCGCTGATGACGCAGCAGCGTTCGCACCGGGTGAGCGATCTCCGACGGGTCGAGCAGGCCCGAGGCCACCTGATACAGCAACGGCTGGAAGAGGTGGTAGTTGTGCCTGTCGACGACCAGCACATCGGCATCCGCCCCGCGCAGCGCACGCGCCGCGCTGATACCACCGAAGCCGGCCCCGACGATGACCACACGCGACCTCGCCACCTTCCCGTGCCTCCCGCTGCCGGCGCCTATTCGCGCGCCGTCACGGTACTCGCGTCGGCGCCGCCGATGTTCGGCACCGAGCGGCGCTCGGGGAGGCGGGTTCCACGCGCGCGCATGGCGATGATGCCGCCCACCGCCGCGGCAACGGTGACGCCTCCCGCGGCCAGGCAGTATGCCCAGGTTCCGTACTGGCCGCAGAGCCACCCCGTGAACAGGCCGCCGAGCGGCGCGGTGCCGAAGAACACGTACCCGTAGAGGGACAGCACGCGCCCGCGCAGCCGGTCGGGCACGACCATCTGCAGCGACGAGTTGCTCTGCGAACCGTAGATCGAGAAGGTGAAGCCGGTGAACACCAGGATCACGCAGGCCAGCCAGACGGTGGTGACCGGGGCCAGCACCAGCAGGGACGCGCCGAAACCGAGGGCGCCGGCGAGCATCCAGGTGAGGCTGGCGCGCGACAGCGAGGCAGAGGTCAACGCACCCGCCAGCGCGCCGCCGCCGAACGAGGCGCTGAGGATGCCGAACACCTCCGGGCCCGACGCCAGCGTGTGCGCAGTCAGCACCGGCAGCAACACGTTGAAGTTGATCGCCAGGGTCGCGATCACGAGCATCACCATCAGCACGAGGCGCACGCTCGGGGTGCGCCACGCGTACGACAGTCCCTCGCCGACGCCGCGCAGCAGCGTCGGCCGCGAGGTGCCGCGATCGATCGCGTGCAGATCCCGGTCGCGCATCAGCAGCAGCGCACCCACCACCGCGACGTAGCTGATCGCGTTGATGAGGAAGCACACGCCCACCCCGGTGGTGGCGATCAGGACGCCGGCGATGGCCGGGCCGACCACTCGCGAGACATTGAAGAGGCTCGAGTTGAGCGCGATCGCGTTGGGCAGCTCGCGGCGGCCCACCATCTGGATGGTGAACGCCTGTCGCACCGGGGTGTCGAGGATGAGGACGCAGCCCATCGCCGCGGCGAGGAGGAACACCTCCCACACCTGGGCGCTGTGGGTCAGGGCAAGGCCGGCGAGCGCTGCGGCCACCGCCATCGACGCGAGCTGGGTGAAGACCAGCGTCAGGCGTGCGTTGAGCCGGTCCGCCAGCGAGCCGCCGAAGAGCCCACCGATCGCGTAGGGGCCGAACTGGCAGAGCGACAGCGCCCCGACCGCCAACGCGGAGCCGTGGGTGAGCTGGAGCACGAACCACGCCTGGGCCACGTTCTGCATCCAGGTTCCGCTCAGCGACACGACCTGGCCGCCGAAGTACAGGCGGTAGTTGCGATGTCGCCTGAGCGACGCAAACGTGCGCGAGGACGCGGACGCCAGGCTCACGTGCGCTCCACCAGCGCACTGAGGCCGTCGATGGCGGCGTCGATGGCGCGGAGCTGCTCGGTGGGAAGGTCGCGCAGGCCCGCCGCCAGCCAGGCGGCGCGGCGTGAACGCACTGCGCGGAGCACGCGCTGACCCTCGGGAGTGTTGGTGAGCCCGACCCTGCGGCGATCGCCCCCGCCGCTGCGGCTGCGCATCACCAGGCCCGCGGCCTCGAGGCGGTCGATGTGGTTGGAGATGGACGACGCCGAGGTGCTCTCCCGCGCTGCCAGCTCGGCGACACCGATCCCCGGGGTCCTGCTGATCGACGAGAGCAACGACACCTGGCTGCTGCCCAGGCCCAGCGCGTGAAGCTCGCGGCGCAGATGCCTGTTGAGATGCAGCAGGACGGGGCGGAGGCGGTTGGCCACCCCGACCGGGTCGAGGGCCTGCGCATCCGGCGCCGCTGCCGGCCGGGCCCTGTCGATCACCGCTTCGTCCACCATGTCCGCAGATGATTATAGAAGCTAACTATCTTCTCGGCAACCTCCGTCACCGCTCTGATGCGACCATGCGGGCGTGAAGCGTTTGGGATGGCGCCCCGGCCGGCGCGGGGAGGGACTGGCGCGGGGTCCGCGCTGCTTCGTGGCCCTGGTGCTCGGCATCATCGCCGGGCTGATCTGGACCGAGCTGCCCGTCGATGAGCTGGTCAGCCACGTCGGCGCCGCCGACCGTCCACCGGCGCAGAACGCGCTGCCCTGGCTGTCAGTGCACGACCGCCGCATCGTCGACGAGTCCGGTCGCACCGTGCTGCTGCGAGGCTTCAACACGTCGACCCTCCTCGAGTCGACGGTGCTGCGCTCGCCGCTCGACGACGAGGACGCGACCATGATGGAGAGCGACGGCTTCGACGTGGTTCGCCTCGCGGTCTCCTGGGGGCGATTGGAACCGCAGCGTGGCCAGTGGGACCAGGGGTACCTGGACGACATCGCCGCGACCGTGCGCATGCTCACCGCGCACCACCTCTGGGTCGTGCTCGACATGCACTTCCTCGACTGGAGCTCGAACTTCGGCGGCTCGGGCGCGCCGGCGTGGGCGAGCGTGCCGTTGGCGCCCGATCTGCACCTCAGCGTGCTGGGCGACTGGCAGCGCCACCTGTCGCCCGCGGTGAACCTGGCCAACTCGTACTTCTGGGTGTCACCCGACTGGCAGGCCGACTACATGCGCGCCTGGCAGGTGGTCGCCGAGCGTTTCCGCTCCGACAGCGGTGTCGCCGGCTACGACCTCTACAACGAGCCGCACGCCATCCCGCTGCCACCGGTGCGGTTCGAGAAGGATTTCATGTGGCCGCTGTACGCCCGCACCATCGACGCCATCGGGGCGGTGGACCCCAACCACCTGTTCATCGTCGAGGGTCAGTTGCTATCGGCCTTCGGCACGGCCATCGTGCCGCTCCGGGCGCCCAACCTCGTGTACTCGCCGCATGAGTACACCGGCTCGCTGGTGCCGCCCATCTTCGACGGCAACCCGCAGCCGCTCGACGACCACGTGCGCCAGAGCGCCAACGAGGCCTTCCGGGTCCCGGGTGCGCTGTGGATCGGCGAGTGGGGGATCTCGGCGACGCAGGCCCAGGCCACCACCTGGATCGATGACGCCCTGGCGGCTTTCACCGCCGCCGGGGCGGGCTGGGCCTGGTGGCAATGGCGCGAAGACTCGCCGTGGGGCGTGCGCGACACCGCGGGCCACACCAACCTCGCCCTGCTCGACCACCGTGCCCGGCCCTACCTGGCGGCGTCACCCGCCGGCGTGTCGGTCGCGGCGCCGGCAGCCGCCGGCGTCACCCTGGCGCTGACCGTCGACCGCACCTACACAGGTGGCGACATCGACGTGTCCTACCCGGCCCTCCATCATCCGCCGCAGGCGAGCTCGACGTGCGCCGCGTTCTCGAGCCGGTGGGATCCGACCACCGCGCGCCTGGTCATCAGCGCCGCGGCGGGCGGTCCGTGCATCATCGCAACCACCTGAGGACGTGTCCGCCCCCCAGTCTTGGCTGCGTGTCCGCTCTGACCCGTCAGCCGGTGGGCACGCGCAGGAAGCTCTCCGCGCTGCGACCCTCGCCGAGCCCGTTCTGCTCGGCGTTGAACCTGGCCCAGCCGCGGATGCGCTCGGCCAGGTCGTCCCAGTTGTCGTACTGGCTGGCGTGGCAGTGCAGCGCCGCCAGCTTGCGATCGATGGTGTCGGTGATGTCCACCACCGTGTCTCCCTGGGCCATCGCCATCAGGTAGATCTCGGGCACCGTGTGCGGCTCGAGTCCCTCCTTCTCGAGCAGGTCCATGTGGGCGAACGGGTTGCGCGCGTCGGGGTACACCGCCGACAGAGCCGCCTCACCGGCGGCCAGGTGGTCGGGGTGGCTGGCGAAGATGCGCTGGTAGTTGCGTTCGGGTGACTGTGTGACCACGCGCATTGGTTTGCGCTGGCGGATCACCCGGGTGATGTCGCGGCGCAGCTCGATGGTGGGCTGCACCTGTCCGTCCGGGTGGCCGAGAAAGGCGATGTCCGTGACCCCGACGACCGCCGCGGCGGCGGTCTGCTCCTCACGCCGGATCCGAGCCATCTCC
>JANWHI010000039.1 GCA_025450495.1 Candidatus Dormiibacter sp.
GAGGCGCGTCGCGGCGAAGCGGATGACGACGTGTTCATCGCGTTGCACCACGTGTCTGGAACGTGGTCGCACCTGTGGGCCAGCGCGGTGAGTGCCGCACCCGGCCCTCGGCTGCGAGTGCTCGGCTCCCGTGCCGCCTACGTCGTCGAGCACCTCGACGGGCAGGAGGCGGCACTTCGCGACGGCGCGAATCCCGCGGAGGAGGGCTTCGGCGCAGAGCCCCGGGATCGGGGGGGGCGGCTCGTGCGCGGCGACGAGGCGGAGACGGTGCCAAGCCGGCCCGGGCGCTGGCGTGAGTTCTACCCAGCAGTCGAGCGCGCCGTCCGGACCGGGGAGGCGCCGCCGGTGGCCGCCGGCGACGCGGTGGCGGCGCTCGAAGTGCTCGACGCTGCGCGGCGGGCGTCGTAGCCGACTAACTGGGCGCATCCACCTGGGTGGCCTCGGGATCAGGCGTGAGTCTTCTCGGGCATCTCCATCATCCGCAGCATCTCGATCCCTCCGGTGCGAAGAAAGCGGACCAGCATCCCCGCCACCAGCAGGAGGAAGCCGATGTTCAGGAAGGTGTCGTAGTTCCAAGTGACGCTGGTGTCGAACACGGTGATGTTGCGATTCGTCGGCGTCAGCCCGCTCACGTTGAACAGCAGCCCGACAACGAGGCCGACGATCGCCATGGTCAGATACGAGACGACGAAGAGGTAGACGGCAACCCGGCGTCCGTAGTACTTGCGATAGATGTTCAGGATGGGAAGGATGATGAGGTCGGCGAAGATGAAGGCGATCACGCCGCCGAAGGTGATGCCGCCCCGCCACAGGACGGCTGCCAGAGGCACGTTGCCCACCGAGCAGACGAAGCTCACCACCGCAACAAGCGGCCCGATCAGCGCCCCCCACACCTCTGAGAGGAAACCATGCCCCTGCAGGAACAGGCTCGACCACGCCGAGTTGGGAACCCATGATCCGAGCGCGCCGGCGATGAGGAAACCGAGGACAAGGTCCATCCACAGGCTGTAGATGTTCATGAAGAAGTAGTGGGCGACGGCGGTCACCGCGCGGCCGGAGATGGCGCGCCGCAACAGGGGCCCGCCGGTCACGGACATGTCCATCGCACCATGACCCTCCATCCGACCGAGAAGGCCTCTCTCAGCCTGTCGCCGAGCTGCCGTGATGAGCCTGTCGTTCAGGGTCACCTTGAACACGATCGCTAGCAGGACGACCATCATCACGCCGCCCAGCAGCTCGGCGCCGAGGAACTGCCAGCCCAGCAGGATGAGCAGCACCAGCCCCAGCTCGAAGACGATGTTGGTCGACGCGAACTCGAAGATGACCGCGTTGGCCAGCGTGGCGCCCTTGCGGAACAGCGATCGCGCGATCGCCACCGCCGCGTAGGAACACGACGATGACGCGGCGCCGAACGCGGTGGCGATGACCACCTGGCGCGGGCTGTCCTTCCCCAGCAGGCGCGAGATGGTCTGCTTCGACACCAGGGCTTCGACGACCGCGGAGAGGAGGAAGCCGAGTGCGAGCGGCCAGAGCACCTGCCAGAACATCGCGAAGGCGAGGCTCAGCGCCTTGCCGATCTCCTGGAGGATGAACACGACTCAGCCCGAAAGGAGAGGGAGGGTGTCGATGCGAGAGCGCTCCTCGGCAAGCATGCCGTGGATAGTGCCTGAAGCCGCAGGTCTCGGCGCTTCACTCCGGCACGTCACGATCGGTGCACTGGGAACATCGTTGGCGATGCTGGCAGTCGATGCCGCCGAGCGCTGGAGGCAGACGCAGGAGTCGGCGTGGCCGCGCCCGGACGTTGAGGCGATCGCCGCGCTCTACGCTCGGTCGGCCACCTACCGGGCGCTCGCGTTTCGGCGTCCGGACATGGGCATCGACGGGGTCCGCCGGTACCGGCCGCTGTTCACAATGGCGCGACGGACCATCTCCGGGAGGACACGTGATGACTCTGGACGCTGACGGCTACGGCGCCCGGCCCAACCACTCCGACGTCGAGCGCCTTCTCGAGGACAGCCGAACTCTCGGGGGGAGCGGCATCGAGCGCGTCGCCGGCGCTTGGGCGCGCCGAGCGGCCCCCGGGTGGAGCGACGCAGTGCCGGACCACCACGACGACTCGTCTGGTCGGCACGGTGCCTGGACGGAGGCCGAGCGGGCCGCGCTTGCTGTCCTCGAACGGACAAACCGAGTGCGGGAGTGGGATGACCTGCGCAATCGCATCCTCGACCTGCCCGAACGCCACGCCGCCCTCGTCGCCTGGCGCGATGAGCACGGCGAGGTGGGCCATCGCGCGGAGGACGCGCTCCTCGGTGCCGCCCTGGCGCTCACGGCGCGCCCAGACCTGGACGTAGGACACGAGCGCGTGCTGCTCGGGCCGATGAGCGCCGCGCTGCCATGGCTGGCGGAGTCGAGGTCCGGCCAGCCGCGGTAGCCACGGTCCCGTAGGGAAGCGCGCATGAGGTTCCTCTTCAGCCCGCCGGACGAGACCGCGGTTGGACTGCTGACGCTGCCGTGGACGGAGCCCCTGGAGCTGTGGACCGACGATCGGTTGGTCGAGATCCGCCAGCGCGGTGTCTCACGCCACGTCGTCCGATTCGTGCTCGAAGGTGGTTGCCTGGATGCGCTGAAGCAGAGCAGCGAGAGGCGGGCGCGGCGCGAACCTCGCCTCCTGCGCGTCCTCGGCGAGCTCCACATCCCGGCCGTCGGAGTGCGCGGCGCCGTCGTCGACCGCGGTGCTCGACTCGACAGCGACACCGACGCGATCCTGGTCACGACCTTCCTCGAGTACTCGACCTCGTACCGTGCGCTGTTCAGCAACCCGCGCGCGGGGCCGCAGCACGACAAGCTTGTCGATGCACTCGTGCAGCTGCTGGTGCGCCTGCACCTCGCCGGGTTCTACTGGGGCGACTGCTCGCTGTCGAACACGCTGTTCCGTCTCGATGCGGGCGCACTCGAGGCCTACCTCGTCGACACCGAGACCAGCGAGCAACACGCATCCCTGTCGGACGGACAGCGCAGCTACGACGTCGAGCTGGCTCGCGAGCACGTGGCCGGGGAGCTCATGGACCTGCAGGCCGGCGACCTGCTGCCACCGGACCTGGATCCCATCACCCTGGCTGACAGCATCCCGTCGCGATATCGCGCGCTCTGGGATGAGCTCGCGCACGAGGAGGTGCTGCGCGCTGACGAGCAGCGCTACCGCGTCGCCGACCGCCTGCGCCGTCTCAACGAGCTCGGCTTCGACGCCGAGGAGGTCGAGCTGGTCAGCAGCGGTGGTGGCTACCGCCTGCGAGTGAAGACGCGCGTCGCGGAGCCGGGAGACGACAAGCAGCGCCTGTTCATGCGCACCGGGGTGGATGCGCAGGAGAACCAGGCACGGCGTCTGCTCAACGACATCGCCGGCTTCCGCGGGTACCTGGAGCAGAAGGGTGGCCAGCCGGTGCCCGAGAGCGTCGCCGCCAACCGCTGGCTGAACGAGGTCTATTACCCGGTGGTCGACGCGATCCCGCCTCCGTTGCGCGGCAGGCTTGCCCCGCCGGAGATCTTCCACGAGATCCTGTTGCATCGCTGGTACCTGTCGGAGGCAGCCGGCCACGACGTCGGCACCACCGCGGCGGCCCAGTCGTACTACGCAAGCGTCCTTCCGACTGTGCCAGAGCAGTTCAGCTCCGGCGACCTGGTGTCCGTCACCGAGCGTCCTGCCCGCAAGCGTTCCCGTTCCCGTCCACCGGGGGTGTGAGACTCGGCCGGACGCGGGTTCCCAGGATCGCCAACGGGCGCGTTGCGACACCTGGTACACCGCTCGGATACTGGTATGCCAGCAACAGAGATGTGCATGGAGGAGCGTCTGCATGGCGACCACGAAGCAGAAGACCGCGGCTCGACAGAACATCAAGAAGGCCCAAGCCGCGAGCCACCGCGGCGGTGCTCCTCACAGTGAAGGAATGACCACGGCCAAACGCGATTCCCTGGATGACTCCACGTTCGCCTTTCCCGAGGAGCGCAAGGAGCCACTGAATGACGCCCGCCACGTGCGCAACGCGATCGCACGATTCGACCAGGTGGAGGGCGTCAGCGACGCCGAACGCGACCGAGCGTGGAAGCGCATCAAGGCAGCTGCCAAGAAGCACGGCGTGGAGGTCGAGGCAGGCAGCTGGCGCGAGCTCGTCAAGGGTGGCAAGACCGGCCGGTGAGCGAGGTCGCCTCGAGCCGGCGGAGCCGTGCGCTCAGAGGATCACGGAGACGGTGGTGGTGTTGCTGGAGACAGCGCCGTCGTCATCGGTGATCGTCACCGTCACCGTGAAGGTTGCCAACACCCCGAGGGCGTAGGTGTGCGCAAGAGTGAACGAGCTTCCGCTGAGAGTGAGCGGATGCATACCGCTGCCGTCGCCGTAGTCGACGGTGGCGGTGAATCCATCAGACCCGGGGTCCGCGTCGGTGAAGCTACCGGTGGCCCTGTAGTTGCCGCCCAAGCCCAGCAAGGACAGCAGGAACGTCTGCGGAGCCGGCATGGTGATCACCGGCGCGACGCTCGTCACGGTCAACGTTTCGCCGGCGTGGCCCACGCCAAGGCGAGCGTTCGTCACCGTGACCGAGATCGAGTACGTGGACGCGTCGGAGTACGTGTGCTGGAGCCCAAAGGTGTTGTTTGCGTACAGGGTGAGAACCTGGACACCCGTCCCGTCACCGTAGTCGACACGTGCTGACCAGCCACTGCCGCCGGGGTCCGAGAAGGAGCCGTTGCCGGTGTACGTCGATTCGGTGACGGACGTGGGCCCCGTCAGCGTCACCGTCGGCACCGTGACCGGGCTCGGTGTCGGGGTCGGACTGGGAGGCGGGGTCGGCGCAGGGGTTGGGGTTGGCCCGGATGTCGGCGCCGGCGTCGGTCCTGGCTGCCCCGTCGGTGTTGGTGTCGGAGCCGCGGTCGGCGATGGCGTCGGACCCGACGAAGGCCCAGCGGTGAGTCCGCCGCCGCCACGGTGAGGTGTCGGCGTGCCCCCCGGCACACCGCCGCCCGTCGGCTTCACTGGAGCCCCCGGCCCAGGGCCGCCGAGGGTCGGTGCCAGGTGGGTGGACGCGTCGTTGCGGGCGATGGGTGGTGCCGAGCGGGGCTGCGGGACGGCGTCGGGCGTCGGCAGTATCCCCGGCGCCACCAGGCCCAACGCCGTCGACCCCGACACGATCGCACTCCCCCACTGGAATCCCAGGCCGTTCACCCAGGTGAGCAGCGGCAGCTGCGCGATCCACGACCCCGCGCCGACCACACGCCAGAGCCGTCCCACCGAGATGTTCAGGAACGCCCGGACCACGGTTGGATCGAATTGCGCGCCCGAGCACCTCACCAGCTCCTGCCGGGCGGCGATCACGCCGATCGGGCGGCGATACGGACGAACCGCCGTCATCACCTCATACGAATCCGCCACCGCGACGATCCGGCCCGCGAGCGAGATCCTCTCGGCCGCCAGCGCCCGTGGATATCCCTTGCCGTCCCAGCGCTCGTGGTGATGTTCCACCGCCGCCGCCCACTCACCCAGCCACGAGCGCAGCGGGCCGATGAGCTTGGCACCCTCCTCGGGGTGGCGCTGGACGTTCAGCCTTTCCCTCTCGGTCAGCGCGGCCGGCTTGGAGAGGATCTCGCTCGGGACGAGGAGCTTGCCGATGTCGTGGAGCAGGGATGCCCAGCGCAGGCGCGCCCGATCCGCCGGTGACAGCTTCATCTCGATCGCGATGAGGTCGGCGAAGACGCGCACCCGCTCGGAGTGACCGCGGGTCTGCCGATCGTGCACCGAGAGTGCCGCCACCAGCTCGAGCACGGTCTGCATGTAGGCGACCTCGCCACCCTCGATGCCCCTGTCCCGCGCCTCCTGGAGCTGGCGCTGCAGGTCGCGCGGTCGCCCCACACGACGGGCCACGGCGAAACGCCTCGGCGCGTTGTCCGGGAACAGCAAGGAGAGATTGAGCAGCGCCGCCAGCGGCAGGAGACGGCGAGCGGCACGCTCGACGGCGACGATCACCAGCAGCATCGCGACGGTGATGGCGGCGAACGAGACCAGCGCCTGGGGCGTCCCGGACGGCCGCGGCAGGAGCCGGCTGAGGATTGCCGCGGTGGCGATTCCGGCCGCCGCCGGCGCGGCCACCACGCTGAAGCGGACGAGCCTGCTCAGCACCGGCCGCCGCTGCCATTGGTGGCTCGGTGGGTCAGCGTTGAGGTCGGGTGCCTGGCTCGGTTCCGAGATGGTCGCTGCCTCAGCGGTGCCCCCGACCGCGTTCACCCTGCAGTGGCCCGGGGCGAAGCCAACAGGCAGGATTGCCCCGTTTGACGGTTTCTGGCGATGGTTTCGCCCGACCGTCGCCGCGGGGTTACCGGGCCGTGGCATGGGGTGCGACGTGGCGTCAGGGGTCGGATACGTGCGTCCGTCAGTCGCCGTTGCCGCCTCGCCGCCGTCGGTGAAGTGGCCGTCAGCACCGAACGCATCGAACCCGTCAGGGGCTCGCCCGCTGCGTAGGGTTTCGCCCGATCATCGCGGCGATGACCATGCGATCCGCGTAACACGGTGCGTCGTCGGCGGGCTCTCACTGGCTATGACGCCACCAATGGCGGTGCAGCACGTGGCCACTGACGACTGGGTACGCCGCGAAGCGCTCGAGCGCCTGGTTGCCGCCCAGCAGCGGCGTCTGTTCCACATCGCCCTGGCCATCGTTCGTGACCCTGGCGAGGCGGAGGACGCGGTGCAGGAGAGCTTCCTGCTTGCCTGGCGCCGGTGGGACACGGTGCGCGAGGAGGAGAAGCGCGAAGCCTGGGTGACCACCATCTGCGTTCACCACTGCTTCCGGCGGCGCCGGACCCTTCTGCGCTGGCCGGTGGGCCGTCCCGTCGAGACGGCCGCCGCCTCCGAGCATGTGCGCTTCCAGGGCCGGCTGCTCGAC
>JANWHI010000040.1 GCA_025450495.1 Candidatus Dormiibacter sp.
TCCGAACTGACCCCGCCCCAGTGGACGACGTGGTGGGCCGAGGTCCAGGACGGGGGCCGCTCGCAGCCCGGCCAGCGGCAGCCCCGGTCGCGGGCGTTGAGGGCCCGCCGGGTGGCGTCCGGGACCACCCGCTCGCTGCGGCCCACGTCGATGACCTGGGAGGCGGCGTTGACCAGGACCCGGGCTCCTCAATGGCCCGCGCGGTGGCGGCATCCAGCCGAAGTGGGCAAAGCCGATCCGGCCGTCCACCAGGGCGCGTCACCCGTCCAGACCAGGCCCAGGTGCAGAGAACGTGAACATACGCTCGGCATCGATGCGCCAGTACACCACCCCAGACTGGAGCAGCTTCAAAAACTCGTCGCCATACCGCGGGAGGTACACGCCGAGCACGCAGTCCCGCAAACCGCGCTCAGGTGCGCCGTCGAGGTCGATCTGCACCGCGCGGCCATGGACGGTCACCGCAAGGTGCTCGCCGGGCAGATGGGTCGCGCTGACCCGCGGCCGCGCCGCCAGGTGCCGGTACCTGAGCGAGTCACGCGACGAGCTGAAGTGGAACGATCCACGGTAGAAGATCCCGTCCACGGCGCCAACGATCGGCCGTCCGTCGGATGTCACCGTGGCCAGCGCGAGGAGGCTCATCCCGGCAAGCCGTAGGCTCAGGTCGCGACCGCCGAGGCGACGCTCGGGCGTCGCGATGCTCAGTAGGTGCGGACCCGCAGCGGTGAAGCTGCGCTCGATCAGCTCGTCGAGGCGAGCGATGTCCTCGCGCGTTTCATGCACACCGCAAACCCTAGGGTGTCGGTCACCCGGTCGTCAGAGCGTCACGCCGTCGCCGGCGCAGTCATCGCCGCCGTCCACGCGATCCCGCGCAGCCTCGGGCTCGCGCTCATACGCAGCCGGGTCCTCATCGTCCGTCGCCGGGGTGGTCACCACAGGGATCTCGACGCGCGGCGGCTGGTAGCGAACACCAAAGAACGGCCCGACCGTCATCAGCACACCGACGAACGCGTCGCGAAGCGTCGAGTCGTGCCGCCGCTTCATCACTCCACTATAGGCTGGCGCCTTCGCGAAAGCCCGCTAGCCGACGGGTCCGGCCGCCGGCGCCCGCGGGTCGTTGTCACGGCTGCCGAACACCCTGCGTCCCACCCAGCGCACCGGGTCCCAGCGCTTGTCGGCAACGCGCTCCTTGAGCGGGATGATCGCGTTGTCGGTGATGTGGATGTGCTCGGGGCACACCTCCGTGCAGCACTTGGTGATGTTGCAGTAACCGAGCCCCCCCTCGGCCCGCGTCTGCTCGGTACGGTCCAGGATGTCCTTGGGATGCATCTCCAGCCCGGCCACACGCACGAAGAAGCGCGGTCCGTAGAACTTCTCGGCCAGCCCATGGGTGCGGTTGACGTGACAGACGTCCTGGCACAGGAAGCACTCGATGCACTTGCGGAACTCGTAGAGCCGGTCGATGTCGGCCTGGTGGATGCGCCACGGGGTGCCGTCGTCGGGAGCGGCGGTGAAGGGCGGTATCTCCCTGTTGATCTCGTAGTTGCGCGAGACGTCGGTGACCAGGTCCTTGATCAGGGGAAACGCCTTCATCGGTCGCACTGTGATCGGCCCCGCGGGAAGGTCGTCGACGCGCGTCTTGCACATCAGCAGAGGCCTGCCGTTGATCTCCGCGCTGCACGATCCACACTTGGCGGCCTTGCAGTTCCAGCGCGCCGCCAGGTCGGTATCGAGATTGTGCTGGATGTAGTGGATGGCATCGAGCACGACCATGCCGGTGACGCCGGGCACCTGGTAGGACACGTCGCCCTGCTCATCGTCCGGAGTACCACGGAAGACGTTGAGCGTGATGGTCTCGCCGGTGAGGCCCGGATCCAACGCCATCAGGCGCTCTCCACAGCCGCGGGGGCGGGCATCGCCTCATTGTGGAGGTGACCCTTGGGAAGCTTCGCCGGGTCGTAGAAGCGGCTCCGCGTCAACAGCCCCACCAGGTTGTCGGGCATCGGCGGGATCGCCACCGCGTCCACCTTCATGGAATCGCCGTCGCGGCGGGTCACGTAGTTGACCTTGCCCTGCTCGGCGTCCTGGTCGAGAAAGTCGAACCGCCACTGCGAGCCTCGGCTCTCCTGGCGTCGCAGAGCGCTGCGCACGATCGCCTCGCTCACCGTGAGCATGAAGGTGACGTCCCTGCACGTGTGCCACCCCGGGTTGAGCTCACGGTGGCCGACCACGCGCATTCGCGCGCTGCGTTCACGAAGCTCGAGGATTGCCGCCAGCGCGCGTTGCAGAGACTCCTCACTGCGGCCGATGCCGGCGTCGTCCTGCATGGCCGCCTGCAGCGCCTCGTGCAGGTGATATGGGTTCTCCCTGCCTGCCCAGCCATGGCGGCTGTCGAGCGGGTCGAAGAGAGCGGCCTGTTCGGCCTCCACGTCGCGCTCGTCGATGCTGCGCTCAGCGCCCCGGGTGCGCGCGAACTCGGCGGCGGCGACACCGGCCCGCCGCCCGAAAACCAGGATGTCACCGAGCGAGTTGCCGCCGAGCCGGTTGGCACCGTGCAAACCACCGGCGGCCTCACCGGCGGCGTAGAGCCCGGGCACGGTCGTCGCCGCGGTCTCCGGGTCGACGCGCACGCCGCCCATGGTGTAGTGGATGGTCGGCCCGATCTCCATCGGCTCCTTGGTGATGTCCACCGACGCCAGCGCGTGGAACTGCTCGTACATCGAGGGCAGCTTCTTCTTGATGTAGTCGGCGCCGCGATGAGTGATGTCGAGGTACGCGCCGCCGTGTGGTGAGCCGCGACCGGCCTCGACCTCCTTGTAGATGGAACGGGCCACCACGTCGCGGGAGCTCAACTCCTGCTTGATCGGGTCGTACTCGAGCATGAAGCGCTGGTGCTCGCTGTTGAAGAGCAGACCACCCTCGCCGCGCACCGCCTCGGTGACCAGGATGCCGCGCGCACCGGGCGGCCACACCATCCCGGTGGGATGGAACTGGACGAACTCCATGTCGAGCAGGTCCGCGCCCGCCTCGTAGGCCATGGCAGCGCCGTCACCGGTTCCCTCCCAGCTATTGCTGGTGTACTTGTACATCCGCCCCCACCCACCGCTGGCGAGGATGGTCGCGCCGGCCTTGATGACGACGAACTTGCCGTCGTTGCGCCGGTAGCCCATCGCGCCGACCACGCGATCCCCGCTCTTGAGGAGACGGGTCAGGGTGTACTCCATGTAGCAGTCCGTCCCGGCGGTGTGCACCAGCTTGTCCTGGCAGGTGCGGATCAGCTCGAGCCCGGTGCGATCGCCGACGTGCGCGAGCCGCTTCCAGCTGTGTGCGCCGAAGGCACGCTGCATGATCCGGCCGTCGTCGGTACGATCGAAAAGGCCGCCCCACCGTTCCAGCTCGTAGACGCGGTCGATCACCTCCCGCGCGTAGAGCTCGACCATGCGCCAGTTGTTGAGCAGCTGTCCACCGAGCATGGTATCGGCGAAGTGCACCTCCCAGCCGTCCCCCGCGTCGACGTTGCCCAGGCCGGCGGCGATGCCTCCCTCCGCCATCACCGTGTGCGCCTTGCCGAGCAGAGACTTGGTCACCACGATGGTGCTGCAGCCCGCCTCGGCAGCGGCGATCGCAGCGCGCATGCCGGCGCCGCCGGCGCCGATGACGAGGACGTCACATTCGTGGGTGACGCCGCTCTCGGACGCCATCAGAGCACCACGTGGGGGTCGATCAGGACGCCATGCTGCAGCAGGCGGATGTAGATGTCGGCGATGACCACGCTGAACAGGCTCAGCCATGCCCACATCGGATGGTTGAGGTTGAGCCGCGTCAGCCCGCGCCATGCACGGTTGCGCGCCATGCCGACGCGCGCTGTCGAATAGCAGTCGAGCCCACCGCCGACGAGATGGCGCAGCGAGTGGCAGCTGAAGGTGTACAGGCTGAGCAGGGTGACGTTGACCAGCATGATCCCGGTGCCGAGGCCCAGCCAGAGGTGTCCCCGCGTGGCGGCGTCGGTCGAGAAGAACGCCTGGATGGCGTCGTACCAAAGCCAGGCGAGGATGATCAGCGCCGCGTACAGGGTCAGCCGGTGCAGGTTGTTGAGCACCCAGGGAAAGCGGGTCTCGCCTCTGTACGCGCGGTGGCGAAGCTCTCCGAGCGTGCACGCCGGCGGGTCCCAGAAGAACGACCGGTAGTACGCCTTGCGGTAGTAGTAGCAGCTGCCCCGGAAGATCAGCGGCGACCAGAGCACCCAGATGGCCGGCGAGATCGGCCCGGTGCGCCAGATGGTGGGCGAGAAGAATGGCGACAGGTAGGGACCCCACTCGCTGACGTGGTTGGCCGAACCGGGAGGAGACTCGACGAAGGCCGTCCAGAGCACGTAGAGGCTGAAGCCGCCGAGGACCCCGACCACGGTGAGCGGCAGAAGCCACCAGGGCTGGTCGCGGCGCAGGCGGTCGAGGCGGGCCAGCAGGCCGGACTCGCCGGGCGCGTCAGGCGCGGCGGGCGCGGCGGGCGTGGCGGGCGTGGCGGTGACTTGGGCCATCCGGCGAGGTCTCTCCCCACTGCGTGCCGGCGAGGCGACGCATCGATGCAGAACGAGCGCGAACTGAGTTCGATCGTAGCGCTTCCGGCATCGATCACGATCACCGCGAGCCGCTCTCCCAGCCCGCCCGCCATGATTGGGGGCTTGATCGCTCAACCAATTCCTGTCACCCTGCCATGGCATTGACCGAATGACCGATCCGCCGCCGCCCGGCCGCGATCTTCGCGATCCGCGGTTCGAGCACGACGGGTGTGGCGTCGCATTCGTGGCCACGACCTCCGGCCGGCGCGATCACCACATCGTTCAGCTGGCCATGCGCGCGCTCGTCAACCTCGGCCATCGTGGGGCAACCGGGGCGGACCCCGACAGCGGCGACGGTGCCGGCATCCTCATCCAGGTTCCCCATGCCTTCCTCGCCGCGAGCGTCGCCGCCGACCTGCCGAGCGAGGGCGGCTACGGCGTCGGCATGGCGTTCCTCCCCAGCGACCCAGCCGCGCGACGTGCCGCACGCACGATCATCGAACGCTCGTGTGAGGACGAGGGCCTCCGCCTGCTCGGCTGGCGCGACGTGCCCATCGACCCCGGAGTTCCCGGCCGCACAGCCCTCGCGGGCATGCCCGCGATCCGGCAGTTCTTCGTCGCCGCAGTCGGCCTCGAGGGGAACGCGCTCGAACGCCGCCTCTACGTGGTGCGCAGGGTCATCGAGAGCCGCGCCGCCGCCCAGGGCATGGACCGGCGCAGCCTCCACGTCGCCAGCCTGAGCAGCCGCACCCTTGTCTACAAGGGGATGCTCACCGCCGCGCAGCTCACCGCCTTCTACCCCGACCTCGCCAGCCCGCTGCTGGCGTCGGCCCTGGCCATCG
Organism: Candidatus Dormiibacter sp.; assembly: GCA_025450495.1. The sequence goes on from JANWHI010000040.1 coordinate 5,398, forward strand.
TCCATGCGCGTTTTTCGACCAACGTGCTGCCGCGCTGGGACCTGGCGCAGCCCACCCGGCTGTCCGCGCACAACGGCGAGATCAACACCCTGCGCGGCAACGTCGCCTGGATGCAGGCGCGACAGTCGAAGTTCCGCAGCGCGCTGTTCGGCGGGGACGTCGACAAGATCCGCGACGTGCTCGACACCGCCGGTTCGGACTCGACGCAGTTCGACAACGCTCTCGAGCTGCTCACCATGTCGGGCCGCTCGATCGAGCACGCCATGATGATGATGATCCCCGAGGCGTGGCACAGCAACGAGCTTCTTGATGAAGAACGTCGTGCCTTCTACGAGTTCCATGCGACTCTGCTGGAGCCGTGGGACGGCCCTGCGGCGATCGCGTTCACCGATGGCCGCCTGGTTGGTGCCAGCCTTGACCGCAATGGTCTGCGCCCGGCTCGGTACCTGGTCACCGACGACGGCCTGGTGGTGATGGCCTCGGAGGCCGGCGTGCTCGACATCCCGGAGGAGCGGATCGTCAAGAAGTGGCGGCTCGACCCCGGCCGGCTCCTCCTGGTCGACACTCGCGCTGGCGCCATCCTCGACGACGGCGCGTGCAAGCGGCAGCTGGCCGGCCGGCACCCCTACGCTGCCTGGATCCGCGAGGGCACCGTGCACCTCGACGAGCTGCCCGCCGCCGGCGAGTCGATCGAGCCGGACGCGGGCACGCTGCGCATCCGCCAGCAGCTCTTCGGCTGGACCGACGAGGACCTGCGCCTGATCGTCGAGCCGATGGCGCGGGCCGGAGAGGAGCCGGTCGGCTCGATGGGCAATGACGCTCCGCTCGCGGTGCTCAGCGACCGCCCCCAGCCGCTGTTCGTCTATTTCAAGCAGCTCTTCGCCCAGGTCACCAACCCACCGATCGACCCCATTCGCGAGGCTTCGGTGATGTCGCTGGTCACCAGTCTCGGCGCCGGCGGCAACCTGCTCGAGCAGGGTCCCTCCCAGGCCAAGCGGCTCGAGGTGCCCCATCCCATCCTCACCAATGCCGACCTCGCCACCATCCGCCACGTCACCCAGCGCCAGTTCCCGGCGGAGACCATCAGCGCGGTCTTCCATCGCGCCCAGGGGGCGGGCGGCCTGGAGCACGGCCTGGAGCGGATCTGCCGGCTCGCCTCGGAGGCGGTGGCGGCGGGCCGCAGCATCGTCATCCTCAGTGACCGTGGGGCCGACGCCACCCATGCGCCGATTCCGTCTCTGCTGGCCACCGCGGCTGTGCACCACCACCTGCTGCGTCAGCGCACGCGCACCGGCGTCGGGCTGGTCGTGGAGAGTGGCGAGCCCCGCGAGGTGGCCCACATCGCACTTCTGGTCGGCTTCGGCGCGGAGGCGGTCAATCCGTACCTCCTCCTCGACACCGTGGCCGAGATGTCGCTCACCGGCGTCGTCGGCAACCTCGATATCGGCACCGCCCAGGCCAACGTCATCGCCGCGCTCCGCAAGGGACTGCTCAAGACGATTGCCAAGATGGGCATCTCGACGGTTCTCTCCTACTGCGGCGCCCAGCTCTTCGAAGCCATCGGGCTCTCTGAGGATGTGGTCGACGTCTACTTCACTGGGACGCCGACGCGCATCGGCGGCGCCGGGCTTGACCGGATCGCCGGCGATGCACTCAGCCGGCATGCGTGCGCCTTCCCGGCGACGGGTGCACCGCCGGACCTGCTGGAGAGCGGCGGCCGCTACCAGTGGCGCCGCGGCGGGGAAAAGCGCGCCTGGAACCCCGAGGTGATCGGTGCCCTCCAGCACGCCGTCAAGTCCGAGTCAGCGTCACACTTCGCCCACTACGTCACTCTGGCCGACCGCGAGTCGGCGCAACAGCGAACCCTGCGCGGCCTGCTCGCCCTGCGCGAGGCCGACATGCCGGTGCCGCTGGCGGAAGTGGAGCCGGCGGAGACGCTGATGCGCCGCTTTGCCACCGGGGCGATGTCGCTCGGCTCGATCTCACCGGAGATGCACGAGACCCTCGCCATCGCGATGAACCGCATCGGCGGACGCTCCAACACCGGCGAGGGGGGCGAGGACGACGCCAGGTTCGCATCCGACGGCGCCGACTCGCCGCGCAGCGCCATCAAGCAGGTGGCGTCGGCGCGCTTCGGTGTCACCGCCAACTACCTGGTCAACGCCGACGAGATCCAGATCAAGGTCGCGCAGGGAGCCAAGCCCGGTGAGGGCGGCCAGCTGCCCGGCGACAAGGTGGACGTGACCATCGCCCGGCTTCGCCACGCCACCCCCGGGGTCGGCCTGATCTCTCCCCCACCGCACCATGACGTGTACTCGGTCGAGGATCTCGCCCAGCTCATCCACGACCTGCGCTCGGTCAATCCCTCGGCTCGGATCAGCGTCAAGCTCGTTGCCGAGATGGGGGTCGGACCGATCGCTGCCGCAGTTGCCAAGGCACGCGCTGACCACATCGTGGTGTCCGGCTACGAGGGCGGCACCGGCGCCGCCCCGCTCTCGTCATTGACCCACGCGGGTGCGCCCTGGGAGCTCGGGCTGGCCGAGGCACAGCAAACGCTTGTCGCCAACGGGCTTCGCGACCGCGTCGTGTTGCAGAGCGACGGCCTGATGCGCACCGGCCGCGATGTCGTGGTCGCCGCGCTGCTCGGCGCCGAGGAGTTCGCGTTCGCCACCGCGCCGCTGGTGGCCGCGGGCTGCGTGATGATGCGCGTCTGTCACCTCAACACCTGCCCAGTCGGCATCGCCACCCAGGACCCCGCGTTGCGCGAGCGATACACCGGTCGCGCCGAGCACATCGTCACCTTCATGCGCTTCCTCGCCGAGGACGTGCGCAGCTGGATGTCTCGGCTCGGGGTGCGCCGTTTCACCGACCTGGTGGGACGAGTCGAGCTGCTCAGCCAGGTGAGCCGCAGCGGCGACGTCGACCTGACGCGCCTGCTGGTGCCGACCGGCGAGCCGCGGCACTTCCTACCCCGCGACCTCTATCGCTGCGCTGACGACATCGACGCGCGCGTGATCGCCTGTGCCGGTGACGCGATCGAGCGCGGCACCCCGTTGCAGCTGGGCATGCGGGTCGGCAACGGCGACCGCAGCGTGGGTGCGCGGCTGAGCGGTGCGATCGCCACCCGGCACGGCGCCATCGGTCTGCCGCACGACACCATCCGCGTCGACCTCCAGGGCAGCGCGGGCCAGTCGTTCGGTGCCTTCCTAGCCACCGGGGTCACGCTGACCGTCCATGGCGAGGTCAACGACGGCTGCGGCAAGGGCCTGAGCGGCGGCCGCATCGTGGTTGTGCCGCCCGCTCATTCACAGCGGCGCGCCGACGACAACGTCATCGCCGGCAACGTGCTGCTCTACGGGGCGACGTCGGGCGAGATGTTCGTCCGCGGGGTGGCCGGCGAGCGCTTCGCCGTGCGCAACAGCGGCGCCGCGGCGGTCGTCGAGGGCACCGGCGACCATGCGCTCGAGTACATGACGGGCGGCACCGTGGTGATCCTCGGCCGCACCGGGCGCAACGTCGCCGCGGGGATGAGCGGCGGCCTCGCCTATGTTCTCGATGTCGACGGGCGGTTCGCCCAGCGCTGCAACACCGGCATGGTCCGCCTGACCGATGTCGCCGATGAGGAGGACGCGCAGGCGTTGCGTGCGCTCCTCGAGCACCATCTGAGCTACACGGGCAGCCCTGTCGCCGACCAGTTGTTGGAAGTTTGGGAGTCCTCGATGGCGCGCTTCGTCAAGGTGCTGCCTGTCGACTACGAGCGCGTGCTCGCCGCGCGCCGCACCGCACTGGAGGTCGCCGTCTGATGGGCCGCCGCGACTTCCTCGAGATCCCCCGGCGCACCTCGCCGTACCGCGCCGTCGACGAGCGCGTGCGCGACCACCACGAGCTCATCCATCCCCTGCCCCTGGCGGCGGTCGAGGCCCAGGCCGCCCGCTGCATGGACTGCGGTGTGCCCTTCTGCCACAACGCCTGTCCGCTCAACAACCTGATCCCGGAGTGGAACACTCTGGCCCGGCGAGGCGACTGGCGCGGTGCCTTCGCCAACCTCGACACCACCAACAACTTCCCGGAGTTCACCGGTCGGCTCTGCCCGGCGCCCTGCGAGCCCGCCTGTGTCCTCGCCATCGGCGGTGACGCGGTCAGCATCAAGGAGATCGAGCGCACCGTGGTCGACCACGCCTTCGAGCGTGGCTGGGTCCGCCCCCAGCCGCCGGCGTACCGCAGCGGCCGCAGCGTGGCGGTGGTCGGCTCGGGGCCGGCAGGTCTCGCCGCTGCGCAGCAGCTCAATCGCGCCGGCCACCGCGTCACCGTGTACGAACGCGCCGACCGCCCGGGAGGCCTGCTCCGCTACGGCATCCCGGATTTCAAGATGGACAAGGCGGTTCTCGACCGCCGCCTCGACATGCTCAGCGCCGAAGGAGTCAGCTTCGAGTGTGGCTATGACTGTGGCGTCGACGTTGATGGCGCCGAGTTGCTCCGCCGCCACGACGCCGTGGTTCTCGCCGTCGGCGCCGAGCAGCCTCGCGACGTCGAGCTCCCCGGGCGTCACCTGGGGGGCATCCACCTCGCCATGCCTTACCTGGTCGGCCAGAACCGCCGGGTCGCCGGTGACCCGGCGCCGCTGGTCAGCGCTGCCGGCCGCAACGTGGTGATCATCGGCGGCGGCGACACCGCCTCGGACTGCCTCGGCGACTCGCATCGCGAGGCGTGCGCCTCGGTGCAGCAGCTGGTCATCTACCCCGAGCCGCCGCGCGCGCGTCCGGCCGAGAACCCGTGGCCGCACTGGCCCCTGGTGCTGCGCAGCCACGCTGCGCACGAGGAGGGAGGTCGGCGCGCTTTCGGGCTCGAGGTGATCGCCTTCGAGGGTAACCAGGCAGGCCAGGTGCGCGGCATCACCGTCGTCGAGGTCGATCGCTCACCGGAGAGCTCCGCTGCCCGCGGGCTGGTGCGCCGTCCCGGCACCGAGCGCACCATCGACACCGACCTCGTCGTCCTGGCCATCGGGTTCGCCGGCGTCCGGCCCTCCCCTCTCTTCGAGCAGCTCGACGTGGCTCTCGAGCGGGACACGCTGATCAGCGTCGACGCCGACCTCCGCGCCGGCCCGGCCGTCGTGGCGGCGGGCGACGCGGTGATCGGGGCCGCGCTCGTCGTCAACGCCATCGCCGATGGTCGGCGGGCCGCGGCGACGTGCGACCTGCTTCTCCAGGACGCCCCGCACGCCGCCGCGGTCTGACATGGTCTAGCCTCGACACCATGCGGCAGCGCGCCTTCCTTGACCATTCCATCCCCATCGCCATCGCTCATCGCGGCGGAGCGGATGAGCTGCCTGAGAACACCTTGCCGGCCTTCGATGCGGCCGTCGACCTCGGCTACCGCCATCTGGAGACCGATGCACACCTCAGCGGCGACGGCGTCGTCTTCTCCTTCCACGACCATGTGCTCGACCGGGTCACCGACCGTCGCGGCCGCCTCTCTCAGCTGAGCTCGGACGAGATCGGCAGGGCTGACGCTGCCTACCACTTCAGCCTGGATGGCGAGACCTTCCCGCTGCGCGGCACCGGCGTTCGCATCCCGACCTTGGAGGAGGTGCTCACCCGCTGGCCCGGCGTTTTCGTCAACATCGACACCAAGTCGGACGCCGTCGTCGAACCTCTCGTCGATCTGTTGCGCCGGCTGCGCGCTTTCGACCGAGTCTGCGTCGGCTCGTTCTCCGACGATCGGCTGCGCAGGGTGCGGCGGCTCTCAGGTGGACGCATCTGCACCTCCATGGGACCGCGCGGGATCACCGCCGCGTGGCTGGCCTCGCGCACCGGTCGGATGCCGAGGTTGCAGGCCGACTGCGTGCAGGTGCCGATACGCGCGCGGCGCATCGTTGTTGTCGATCGTCGCTTCGTCGATTCAGCCCACCGAGCCGGGCTTCAGGTGCACGTGTGGACCATCGACAACAGGGCGGAGATGGGCGAGATGCTCGATCTCGGCGTCGACGCGATCATGACCGACCGTCCGCGTCTGCTCCGCGACGTGCTCACTGCCCGCGGACAGTGGCACGGCGCAGCGCTGGCACCAGCGTAACCTGGCCGCATGCAGGCGAGCGACCCCTCCATCCGCCACATCCCAGTGCCCGACCGGCAGGATTGGTACACCCCGGACGAGCACCTGCGCTGGCTGCTCCGCGACAGCGTCGGTGAGGCCATCTGGCCGGTCGCCGACGCGGCACTGCGCGAGCTCGGCGAGCTCGTCCCGCAACGCATCGAGGCGCTGGCTGTCGACGCCGACCGTCACCCCCCGGTGCTGCACCAGTACGACGCGCGCGGCGAGCGCATCGACGAGATCGAGTTCCACCCCGCGTACCACGAGCTGATCAACACCGTGCTCGGTTTTGGCACGGTGCGCTCCGCTCATTCCCCGGGCTGGCGCGGGCTGACCGGTGTCGCACCGAGGGCGCTGACAAGTGCCGTCTCGTACATGTTCCTCCAAGCTGACCAGGCGATCACCGGCTGCCCCGTCGGGATGATGGACGCCATGGCGCGCTGCCTGACACGCAACGATCCCGCGCTCGCCGCACGCTGGGTGCCGCGCATCGCCGACGACTCCGGTCGTCACCGCACCTCGGCGATGTTCCTCACCGAGAAGGCCGGCGGCTCCGACGTCGGCGCCAACGAGACGGTGGCAGTGCGCGCCGGCGACGGCAGCTGGCGCCTGCACGGCGAGAAGTGGTTTGCCAGCTGTCCGCAGTCCGACCTGGTGCTGGTGATGGCCCGGCCGGACGGCGCGCCACCTGGCCCCGCAGGGCTGGGACTTTTCCTGATGCCACACCTGCTCGATGACGGGTCAGCCAACGCCATCCGCATCCACCGGCTCAAGAACAAGTTCGGCACGCGAGCCATGGCGTCCGGTGAGGTCGGCCTGCGCGGCGCCTTGGCCTGGCAGGTCGGTCAGCTCGACCGCGGCATGCGCCAGATGATGGAGATGGTCTCGCTCACCCGCGTCGGCATCGTCACCGCCACCGCAGGGGCGATGCGTCGCAACAGCTTCGAGGCGCTCAGCCATACCGCGCAGCGCAGCACATTCGGCGGCGTTCTGCAAACCCACCCGCTGATGCGCGACAGCCTCGCCGAGCTTGTCGTCGACTCAATCGCCGCGCTGACCGGCGCCGTGGCGGTCAGCGAGATGCTCGACCGCGCCGACTCCGGCGACGCCGAGTCAGCTGGCGCGCTCCGCCTGCTCACCCCATTGTTCAAGGGCTACTTCACAGAACGCGCTCGCGCCAGTGGCGGCGACGCCATGGAGATTCGCGGCGGCAATGGCTTCATCGAGGACTGGCCGGACGCGCGCATGCTGCGCGACGTGTCCGTGCACGCCATCTGGGAGGGCTCGGGCAACGTGATCGCGCTCGACGTGCTGCGCGCGCTCAACCGCAGCGCCGGCCCGGATTTTCTCGGAGACCTCGAACGTCGCGCCGAAACAGTTGGGCAGCGTGGCCCGACAGCCGCGCTCGCAGCACCGTTGCTGCGCGAGATCCGCGTCCTCGCGGCCACCCTCGACGGCCTCGCCGGCGCCGACACGCAGGCACAGCAGCTACCCATCCGCCGGCTGGCGCGACGCATGGCGATCCTGGCGGTCGGCACGCGCCTCGCCGAGCAGGCCAACCGCCATGCGGCGGCGACCGGCAGCAGCCGGCTGGCCTGGATTGCAGCGAGATTCGTGGCCCGGCTCGGCGGCGAGCCACTCGTCGACCGCGTCGCCGCCGACACCGCCTGGCTGGCCCACGCCGACGGGATCCTCAACGGTGGATCCGTACCGCTGGAGCTCGGCGAGGGCCTGAGTGCCGCGGTGGCTGCTGCGCTGTGAGGTCGCGGAGTGGGTGGCTAGAGGGATTTGAACCCTCGACCTCCAGGGCCACAACCTGGCACTCTAACCAGCTGAGCTATAGCCACCTCGTGCGTGAGCCCGGTGATTATATGGGGCACACTGATCGCGGCCCCCGTAGCTCAGAGGATAGAGCGCCCGCCTTCTAAGCGGTTGGTCGTAGGTTCGATTCCTACCGGGGGCGCATTCGTGTCTCACACCGATCTGTTCACCAACAACTCGCTCCGTAGATGAGCACAAACCGACGCGGGACCTGCCCGGCCGAGCTTGACCTCCCCATGGCCCGGTGAGATGGTGGGACCGCTTTGCTGGCGATTCGAGGGCTATGGGTGGACGGGACTGGACACGGCGCCGACAAGCCTGCTCGTGGCCTTCGGCTGACGCCACGCACGCTGTTGGCGGCCGTCGTCGCTCTGATCGTGGGATTTGGAGGCACTCTCGCGGTGAGCAACCTCGTGCACCACGCGCCCGCCGCGCCCACCACGGCGAAAGCCAAGTACCTGCCCTCGCCCGTCCAGCAGCCGTGGCTCGCGCCTGACTTCCAGCTGAAGGATCAAGCCGGCCAGGCCGTCTCGCTCTCGTCACTGCGAGGGCAGGTCGTGCTGGTGACCTTCATGGATCCACAGTGCCAGTCACTCTGTCCTATCAATGCGCAGGACCTCAGCACCGCCGAGGCGGATCTGGCGCCGAACGTCAAGCCGGTGCTGCTCGTCATCAGCGTCGCCGCCGACCGCACCCCCGCGGACGTCAGCACCTTCGTGTCTCATGTCACCTGGCGGCCTGGCTGGCATTGGCTGCTCGGCAACCAGGCGCAACTGCAGGCTGTCTGGGCCACCTGGTCTTTCGCGCTGAACGGCACCGACATCATCCATCAGGAGATCGTTCACGTGATCGATCGGAAGGGCAAGGTCGTCGCCTCGTACAACGCTCCGTTCTATCCGGCGGAGCTCGCCGCGACCATCACCTCCCACTGGTCGAAGTGAGGATCAACCCGTCGACGCATACGCGGGGTACACAACCGTGGCCAGGATGATGACCTGCAGCGTGCACATGACAGCGAACAGGACTTTCGTCGCCCCGCGCTCATGCTCGCGCCAGCGCGGGAGGTGCTCAAGTCCCATCGCCCCCAGCACGCCCATGGCACCGACAGCCGGGAAGAGGTAGCGTCCCACAGGCTGTTCGTATGTGAGGTTGACCACGACCGCCCCGGCCACGGACGCAGCAACGATGCTCAACATGGCCGCGACGAGCGGGCGGGAGGCCGAATCTCGTCGCAGCGTCGCATACAGCCCGACGAGAGCGGCCGCGAGCACCAGGCCATAGGCGGCGTCGAGCAAGGGCGGCAGTGGGATGTTGCTCCAGCCGAAGAGGCCGATCGAGGACAGGATCAGCCGGCCTGGAAACGAGACCAGGAAGTACGCGGAGAGCAGCGAGTGCACGTGGACAGGCCCGGCGGCGACCAGCGTTGCGCCGATCTTCGCGTAGGGCGCTCCGTAGTTCAGCTGGTTGTACAGCAGCCAGGGGGCGATCATGGCTGGCGCAAGAAGCAGGGGCGCGAGCCGGCCGAGTCGTTGACGGATGCCGGTGCCTCGCTCGATGAGGATGGCAACGCCTGCGCCGGCAAGCAGGGCGGGGCCGGTGAGCTTGCTCAGGATGGCAACGCCGATCACCAAGCCGGCCAGAACGCTGAGCCGCGTGCTGAAACCCCGCCGCACCCCACGAACGATGAGATACGTGGCGACGGCGCCCGCCATGGCCACCAGGGCGTCGGGCGACACCGTCATGCCCCGAAAGGCAAACTCCGGCCACAGCCCGACGAGAACGGCGGCCAGCACGCCGGTCGTGCGCCGGCCGGTCGCCTCTCGCGCGGCGAGATAGACGAAGAGCACAGTGACCAGGGAGATGAGCACCGTGGCCAGGCGGGCGAGGTGCAGGGCGGCGTTGTCGACCAGGTCGTTGGCAGGAGCAATGACCGCCCGAACGCCGGTGCCACCAATCGCCTGCTGGATCCGGAGGCCGTCGACGGCAAGTGGGCTGATCAGTGCGTAGTACAGCGGCGGCTCATAGGCGGCGAGGGGAAGCACGTGGTACGGCGGCAAGGCGCCGCGGTCATGGATGTAGTTGGCGTACCCCCAATGCGTGGGCTCGTCGGCAGACTCCCAGGCGGGCACCACCACCGACCACGCGAGCAGGGTCACCGCCGAGGCGGCAAGCACCACAAGGATCGCCAGGTTTCGCTTCCACCAGCTGACGTGCAGCAGCGCGGGTGTGGTTTCAGCTCGGGACGAGCCTGGGCTCCGCACATCGACTCGCGGCGCGCGTCTAGCGATCATGTCGGGACACCATCTCCCCATGGGACACGTCAGCACGACACGGCGCCGTGTGCGTCGCCAGGTCGCGACCGCCTCGCCTCGCGGCTGTGCCATGTGGCGGCGACTACGAGTCGACGGCTCCCGTGATGTCCCCGGCCGCCGCGACTCTGGTGATGATCGACGTTTTTGGAGGGTTCTCAGCCGTTGCGCGCCGCCTCGGGCAACCAGTAGGCTTCCGCCGTGCCGCACCGCATCGTCGTCGCCGGCGGATTGGTCGCAGCCGCCGCAGCGCTGTCGCTGAGCGGCTGCGGGAGCTCGTCGAGCGCGACGCCGACCGTTGCTCCCGCCGGCAACAACAGCTCGGCGTTCTGTACCCAGGCCGGCGCCCTGGTGACTCAGCTCGCGGGCCTTGGCGCCGCGTTGTCTCAGTCGAGTCCCGGCGCTGCCCCCAGCGTGACCACGCTCAAGCAGTTCATCGCCGCCGGGGCCACCGCGCTCGACAGCATGGACAGCCAGGCGCCGAATGAGATCGCGTCCGCCTTCCACACCCTGCGCACCGCGTACGACCAGTCGAACACGGCGGCGCAGTCGGCCACCACGCTGGACCAGCTGACCACGGACTTCGCGCAACTCAGCACGCCGGCGGTGACCTCAGCGGGCGACACGGTCACCACGTACATGCAGAGCAAGTGCGGGATCACCCCGGCGGCATCGACGGCGGCCCCGGCGGCAACCCCCAGCTGACACGCATCTGACACGCGGCGACCTCAGCCGCTCCTGCGCGCCTCGATGTTCAACCGCACATAGTCGATGACGCGTTCAGGCATCGCGTCCACAACATCGGCGAGGAACCGGGCGCGCTGCTGGGCCGGCAGGGCACCGATCGACTGGCGCAGGCAGACCGTCTCGAGGAATTCGGTCAGCTGCCCGGCGGTGTCGAAGGGCGTCGGCTCTTCATGCAGCCACACCCGTATGTCCTCGAAACCCGCGGCTTCGAGTCGCCGCTCGGTTTCCGGCGCGGTCGCGTAGGTCCACACCCCCGCTCGTTCGACGCCGAGCCGGCGCACGATGGCCAGCAGCGCGGCGATATTGCCCTCGCCACCGCACTGCGCCACCAGCTGACCGCCGGGGCGCAGCACCCCAGCGAGATTGGCGAACAGCCTGTCGTGGTCGTGGATCCAGTGGAACGTCGCCGTCGAGAAAGCCGCGTCCAGAGGCGAATCACCACCGAGGGTCTGCGGTGTCAGGTCGAGCAGGTCGGCATGCACGAAGGCAACCCTCCCGCCAGCCACGGCGAGACGGCGACGTGCCTCCTCGAGCATGCTCCGTGACGCGTCGAGCGCCACCACCCGGCCGCCGGGCAGGCGCTCCAGCAGCTTCTCGGTGACTCGTCCGCTGCCGCAGCCGGCGTCGAGCACGACCTCATCACCCCGGAGTGTGAGGCGCTCGAGGACTGTCGACCCCCACCGCAGCTGTGGATTGGAGATGCGGTCGTACGTGGCCGCATCCCACCCTCCGTCGAACGGCGGACCATCGTCGTCCTGGCTCATCGCGCCCAGCGTAGCCACCGGACGGCAGCGCGCGAAGGCTGGCTGCCTATTTCGGCGCGATGATCTGCAGGATGGCCGGACCCAGCAGGCAGATGAAGATGCACGGAAAGATGCAGCCCATCATCGGCAGCAGCATCAGCACCGGCGCGCGGTGCCCGGCATTTTCCGCGCGTTGCTTGCGCA
>JANWHI010000041.1 GCA_025450495.1 Candidatus Dormiibacter sp.
AGGCCGTTACCCCACCGACTAGCTGATAGGCCGCGGGCCCACCCCATCGTGCATTGCTGCTTTCTTCACCAGCCATGCGACCGGTGACGACATGCGGTATTAGCAGCGGTTTCCCGCTGTTATCCCCCGCGATAGGAAAGGTTGCCCACGTGTTACTCACCCGTTCGCCGCTAGGAACTCATCTCTCTTGCGAGAAATAAGCCCTCGCTCGACTTGCATGTGTTATGCGCACCGCCAGCGTTAACCCTGAGCCAGGATCAAACTCTCCGTCTAAACGGAGGACCCAAGGCCTTCGCCCTGAGTCATTAAGACTCTCAGAGTCTTTCCCACTCTTCAGTTGTCAAGGTGCTGGTTCCATCCGACACCCCGGCGCCTTTTAGGGCGCGCGAAGCCTTCCGTCAGAGGAACCTGCGAATTCTACCGGTAGCCGGCTTCGTATTGCAAGGCCGCTCGGCCACCCCGGCCGAATCGGGCCGGTGCGGCCTCAGGTCAGCTGGACGACGAACCGATTGCCGGTCGAGTCCCAGTTCATGCAGGTCTGCAGGGTGAGCGTCGGCCGCGTGGCCTGGTAGTGGAGCCAGGTCCCGTCGTCGTACGGGATCTGCCCGACCACCCGGCTCACGTGGAACGTCGTGATCCGTCCCGTGGCGTAGTCGTGGATGTAAGCGGTGTCGCCCACCCGCGCGTAGAGCAGGTTGGCGAACATTCCCCACTGCGCGTGGGCGTAGATGTAGCTGTTGCCCGGCTTGCCCGGCCAGGCGGTGCCTGGATAAACCAGCGCTTTCCACAAGGGAATGTTGGTGACGGAGCCGTCGCCCTTGGAGAGAGGCAGCGCAATGCCGAGCACGGGCATCTCGATCCACACGCCGGTGCGCGGGGGCAGCGGCACGGCGGTCGGCGACGGCATCCGGGCGGCATTCGTGGATCCCGGGATCGATGACCCCAGGCTCTCGATGGCCGCGAGCCCGGGCACCCTGGCGACCAGCCCGTCCCCGTGCGGGTCCGGATGGCCAAGGATCGGAGCCGGCGTCACGGCCTGATAGACCAGCGCCGACGCGCTGATCGCAACGATCACGCCGCCGAGGACGACGGCTACCCGCCGCAATGTCGGGCGGAGAAGGCTCAGGCGGCTGGAGCTCGACGTCGCCGCAACCCGAACCAGACCAGCCCAACACCGATGACCAGGCCGGCGACCGGCAGCCACGGGAACGTTGGCGCGGAGGCGCTCGCCGCAGGCAACGGGGTCGAGTACACGATCACTACTGACCCGGCTCCCGAGTTCACAGCCGCCGCCAGCACCGCGCCCAAAGGCCCATGAGCGCTGCCGCCGCCACCGCCGCCACCGTTTCCGCACTCCGCGGCGCCACCGCCGCCGCCGCCGAAGAAGCCGCCGCCGCCGCCACCGCCACCGTTTCCGCAGTTCGAGCCGCCGGCTCCGCCCGCTCCAGAAGATCCGGCCGTACCGTCCGCGTCGCCGTTGCCGAAGGCGCCGCCTGCAGACTGCGTGCCACCGCCGCCACCGCCAGAAGACGGCGCGGTACCGCCGCCGGCTACGCCCACGCTGCCGCCGCCACCGCCGCCCGTGTTGTCAGCCGTGCCGCCGCCGCCACCGCCGGCCACGAGCACACGATTCGCCAAAACAGCGCCGCCGATCCGGATGTCGCTGGCGCCGCCGCCGCCACTCCCGCCGCACTGCCCCTGGTTGCCGTTGCCACCGATCGCGCCACCGTTGAAGCCGCCCGCGGCGCCAGTCGGACTCGGGCAACCGTCAGGATTCGCCGGCGTCGCGCCCACCCCGCCGATCATGAGGATCACTGTCGAGCCAGGGACCACAGCCACCGTCGCGACCGCCCTGCCCCCAAGACCGCCGGGATCGAGGACACCGCCGGTGCCTGCCCCGCCCGCGGCGCCTGACAGCGTGAACTTCGCGGAATGGACGCCGGCAGGCACGGTCCACGTCTGCGCCGCGCCGGTGTAGCAGAAGGTGAGCGTTGTCTTGCCGCCGCTGGTGCTCGTCCCGCACGGCGCGGCCGCCACCGACAAAGGAGCCAGCACTCCGACCGAAGCAAAAACCAGCGCGGCCGACGAAAAGGCCAGCGCTACAGATCGCATGCTCCGCATGTCTTCCTCCCTCGCGGTGTGAACGACAACGTTGACGATCGCACCGCTAGGCGGAGCGCACGATCGGTGAACGTAACCGACATGCGCGAACCTGTCAATGATCCGCTTGAAGATTTACTGTCGCGGCCGGCGCGCGCCTAACGACCGGCGCGGATGCCCAGCTCGTCCAGGTGTTCCAGCAGGTCCGCGGGGTCGTAATAAATCCGGTAGGGCCCGGCTTCCTGGAGCTCGTCCTTCCCGTACCCGCCTGACAGCAACCCGATTCCCAGCGAGCCCGCGCGGCGCGCCGCCAGCATGTCCCAGATGCTGTCGCCGACGACAAAGCAGTCCCCCGGCGGCACCCCGAGGCGTTCCGACGCCGCCAGGAAAAGGTCCGGGTTGGGCTTCGCGTAGGCGACCTGGTCACGGGTGATGACTGGAACGTCGGCAGGAATCGAAAGCAGGGCCAGCGTGGGCCGCGCCGTCTTCTCTGCGCCGCTGGTCGCGATCGCCCACTTCACACCCATCGAAGACAGCATCGAAAGCAGGTCGCGCGCGCCGGGCAGCGGGCGGATCTGGTCCATGCGGGCCAGCACGCCCTTGGCATGCGCAGCACCGAGCCGCGTGGCCACACCGTCGGCGAGGTCGTGCCCGAGCTCCCGCTCCAACGCCTTTAGAAAGAGCCCTCCGCTCATCCCGATACGCCGGTGGATCCGCCACACCGAAAGATCGATGCCCTCCGACTCCAGCGCGTCGCGCCAGGACAGCACGTGCTGGTAAACGCTGTCCACCAGGGTCCCATCGAGGTCGAACAGCAGCGCCGGCCGCGCCGACAAAGCTGGCGTCGACACTTAGAAGGACCGCCGGCCCGCCATCGCCCGCGCCAGCGTCAGCTCATCGGCGTACTCGAGGTCGCCGCCCACCGGCAGCCCGTGAGCCGGCCGCGTCACCGTCACGCCAAGGGGCGACAACGAGCGCTGGAGGTAGACAGCGGTGGCCTCACCTTCGATGTCCGCATCGGTGGCGACGATCACCTCGACCACCTCCTCGGACCCCACGCGGTCGAACAGCTGCGGCATGTGCAGCTGGTCGGGACCGATCCCGTCGATCGGAGAGATCACGCCATGCAGCACGAAGTACAGGCCATTGAACTCGGAGGTCCGCTCCACCGCGAGGACGTCCAGGGCGGACTCCACCACGCAGAGGACCGTCGGGTCGCGCCGCGTCGACATGCAGATCGCGCATAGCGAACCCTCGGCGATGTTGTAACAACGCGAGCAGTAGCCGATGCGCGCTTTCACGTCGCCGATCGCGATCGCCAGCGACTCCGCGCGTTGCCGGTCCGCGCGCAGCAGATGAAACGCCAGGCGTTGCGCCGTCTTCGGTCCGATGCCGGGCAGCCGCGAAAGCTCCTGGATGAGCCTCTCGAGCGGCTCCGGCAGCTGAGGCAAGGGCGCGGTTTACAGCAGGCCGGGCGGCAGGCCCAGCCCCGACGCGACCGCCTGCATCTTCGATGCGGCCAGTTGCTTGGATTTTTCCATCGCGTCGTTGACCGCCGCCACGACCATGTCCTGGAGCATCTCCGGGTCCGCCGCGGCTGCCGGGTCGATGGTCACCGACACCACCTTCTGCGCGCCGGTCGCCACCACGCGCACCGCACCGCCGCCGGCGCTTGCCTCCACCATCTCCGTCTCCAGCTCCTGCTGAACCTTTTCCATTCGGCCCTGCATCTGCTGGACCTGCTTGAGCATCTTCATCGGGTCCTTCACTCGGACACCTCCTTGACTCGCGTAACCCGGCCGTCGAAACGGCGCACCACCTCGCGCACGAACGGATCATCCTCCGGGCTGGCCACGGCCTTCGTGCTCGGCGCGGCCGCTGCGCCGCCCGTCTCGCGCAACCGGTAGTCCACCTTCACTCCCGAACCCAACCATGACCGAACCAGCGGCATGAGCTGCGCGGACTGCTCCTGCGCCTTCTTGTGGTGGAACCCATATTTGAACCACAGCACCAGGGTGGTGCCGTCGACCTCAGGCTGCGCGTCCAGGTAAACAGCGCGCACGGTGCGGTTCAACTGCTCGAGCACCTCGGCCCAGCCGCCGATGACGGCACTGTCCACCGGCGCGGCGGCCTTCACCGGCGCAGCGGCGACAGCCGCCGGCGATGACGTCGCGACCGCGACCGTCTGAGAAGCGGCAATGGTCTGGGACGGAGGCGCAGCCGCAGGCGCCGGCACAGCTTGAGGCACCGGCGCCGCCGGCGCCGCATCGGTGCCGAGCTCGACCGCCAGCCGCGCCAGCGTCGCCTCCACAAGGAATCGCGGCTCGGCGTGACGCCGCACCTCGCCATCGAGGTGGAGCAGCGCATCCAGCACGCTCGACAACCGGCGCGCCGTCGCCTGGTCACGTCGCGTCAGCGCCGCCACCAGCCGGTCTCGGCAGCTCTCCATCAACCCACGTACGACCTGGCGCAGCTCTGCGCCCGCGGCATACACGCGGTTCAGCTCGTCGAGCGCCTCGGCCGCACGGCCGGAGAGCACGTCATCCAGCAACGAGTCGAGCAGGCGTGGGTCGGCGATGCCCAGCAGCGAGCGCGCCCCTTCCAGCGTGATAGGGCCAACCGCCAGTGGCACCAGCTGGTCCAGCAGGCCGACCGCGTCGCGCATGGATCCCTGCGCCGTCCGAGCGATGAGCTGCATCGCATCGTCGTTCACCTGCACGTTCTCCGTCTCCGCGATGTGGGTCAGACGCCCGGCGATCTGCTCCTCGGTGTGCCTGCGAAAGACGAACTGCTGGCAACGCCCGATCACGGTCAGCGGAATCTTCTGCGCGTCGGTGGTGCACAGCACGAAGACCACATGCGGCGGCGGCTCCTCCAGCGTCTTGAGCAGCGCGTTGAATGCAGGCTCTGTGAGCATGTGAGCCTCATCGATGATGTACACCTTGAACGGCCCGAGGGCGGGCGCAAGGTTCACCTTCTCGCGAAGGTCGCGGATCTCATCGATGCCACGATTGGAGGCCGCATCGATCTCGATGAGGTCAAGTGCCGAGCCGGCTGTCATCTCGACGCAGGACTGGCACTTGTTGCATGGCTCCGCCGAGTCACGCGCGCGGCCCAAGCAGTTCAGCGCCTTCGCCAGCAGGCGCGCGGCCGATGTTTTACCGGTTCCACGACTACCGCTGAACAGGTAGGCGTGGGCGACACGCGACGAGATGATCGCGCCCTGCAGCGCGCGCGAGGCGGCCTCCTGCCCGACCAGGTCGGCGAAGGTCTGCGACCGGTACTTGCGGTAGAGCGATTGGTACTCAGGCATGAATATTCAGGTGGCCGCGCACCCCCGCTTCGATCGAAGACTCCCAGCTCGCACCGCGGTTCACAGCTCCGGCCCGGAAGGCTGCGGCACCCTCGAGCTTCTCCTTACCGCTGCTTCCTTCCGGACCTGACGGGGTTCGGAGACCCGAGCTGCGCAGGTCCCGACCTTCAACGCCGTTTGCCGCGGCCAGGCGTGAGAACCCAGACCTCAGCGCGGGAATTCGGTCCGGCTAAGGCGGATTGCCGGTGCAGGGTACCGCCAGCACCCCACTTAGCGCGACCAAGAGCCATCTTACCCGCCCCCAACCCGCAAAGACCGCCGCGCCAGCACGCCGAGATGCACGAACGTCGCCACGGTCGCGATGGGGATCACGATCTCCGCCCCGATGACCACATTGGTCGCGTCCTGGTTCATGAACCGGAACAGGCAGACGCCGCCCACCAGCACGATGATCAAGGCGGTCGAGAGCTGCCCGCTGACCGTGTGCCGCAGCTCGGGTCGACGGCCTGACCTCAAGAGCGCGAGCGCCACCACCGCGGGCAGCAGGTAACGGGTGACGATGACCGCGGCGAGCCACAGCGGGAAGATGCCACCAAGCCCTAACCCGACCGCGACCGCGCCGAGCAGGATCCCATCGACCACAGGGTCCAGGCCGCCGCCGAACGTCGAGGGTTTGTCGAAACGCCGCGCGATCGTGCCGTCGACCAGGTCGGTCAAACCGGCCAGGGCCAGCACCACCGCCAGGAACCCGAGGCGGTTGGACGCCAGCGAGTACACGAGCGCGGGCGCCGCCAGCTGGGCACGCGCGAGCGACACCTGGTTGGCGATCCCCGGCACGAAGCTGCCGAGCACCGCAATGGCAACGAACCAGGCCACCAACAAATAAGGAGACTCGGGGTTCGCCGCCGCGACCCAGGCAATGCCAAGGACCGCGTAGGCACATCCAAAAGCGACGCCTACTCGACTAAACCGCACTAGGGAGTAATAGCAGGCGAGGGGCCTGGCGCCGGCGCCACGCTCGGCCCCGGCGAGGGGCTGGGCGACGGCGCCACGTAAGGCGGTGCTCCGGGCGGCGGGTTGGCCCCGCATGGATAGCTGGGCTCGCCGACGCCCTGTATGAACAGCTCGTTGTAGCCACCCGTCGATATGCGGCCCCCGTCGTAGGTGCACACCATCCGCGTCACCACCCCCGCCGGCACCTTCCAGAGCGCCGGCCACGGATGCTTGGCGTAGTACTCCTCGATGAACGGCTTCCAGACCGAGATCCCCACGTTCTCTCCAAACAGGACCCCGGTGGGGCACTGCCATCCCGATGGCGGAAAGTTCGTCGCAAGGTACGCATAGCCCGACTTGCACCTGGGCCCCGCATCGATGTGCATCAGCGAGGCGGCGACCGC
>JANWHI010000042.1 GCA_025450495.1 Candidatus Dormiibacter sp.
CCTGGTCCCCGCCGCCGCGGGCGCCGCGGTGAGGGCGATCTTGGTCGACCTGGCGACGGTGTCCTGCACGATCGGTGAGGACGAGCTGAACAGCTGGTAGCTCGCGGCGGTGCCGCACTTCCAGTCGTCGCCGACCGCGGTGAAGCTGAGCACATCGTTGCTGCCCTGTTTGGTCACGGTGAGGTCGGAGATCGCTGACGGTGGGCGGGTGTCGGTGCCGTAGTGGCCGGTGTTGCGATCGTCCTGGTGCCAGTGCCACGCCTCGCTGTTGCCGGCGCAGCCGTTGGCCGGCGTCGACCAGACGCTGAGGTAGCCCTCGCGGGTCATCGCTGCCACATTGGTCTGCCCGGTGCCGCCGAGGTCGCCGGTAGCCGGTGTGAACAGCGACCATCCCCCTGTCCACTTGGGGAAGCCGGCGGCGGGCTGCCCGGTGACGCCGTCGAAGGCCATCAGCGCGTTCGAGTCGGCGCTCTGCAGGATGTCCGGCCTGCCGTCGCCGGTGACGTCGGCGATCGCCGGCGCGGCGAAGAAGGCGAGTCCCTGGATGTAGCGGCTGTACTGAGCGAGGTTCGCTCCAGTGGTGGGATCCCAGCCGCCGATGCCGTTGTCGACACGGATGCCGAAGCCCGGCGTCTGGGTGATGCCGAGCAGCACGTCCGCTGCCGACGAACCGGCCTGGAACAGCTGCGGCGATGGGCTGTTGGGCAGCACCTTGCCGAGGCTCGGCGACGTGGTGAAGGGCACCAGCGTGCAACTCGCCGAGAACGTCGGGGGCACGCTGTTCGGGGTCGGGCAGGAGTTGGGCGCGGCCGCCGGGATGGTCGCGGGCACGAACGGCGACGGGGAGACGGTGGCCGTCTTGAGGTCGACGCGGTACTGCGAGAAGAGGTTGGTGTTGACCACCGCCTGCGGGCCCTGTGGCGAGTCGTAGATGACCGGCGATTCGACGCCCTGGGTGACGAAGTCCTGGGCCACCCCGTAGCCCTGGATGAGCCCCGGGATCTTCACCGGGTAGCCGGTGAGCAGGCCACCGTGTGCAGCGGTCGTGCCGCGCCCGTCGAAGGCGAGCATGAATCCCTGCACGCCGGCGCCAGCGGGACCGTTGCCGAGGATGCTGTCGTCCAGGCCGACGACCACGTCAGGGGTGCCGTCGCCGTTGATGTCGGCGATCGCCGGCGTGGGGATGACCTTGCTGTCGTGCGTCTGCTGGCTGCCGGCGGGCACGGTGCCGGCGGGGAGCAGTGTGCTCACCGGCCACCCCGGCAGCCGCGTCCCGTTGGCGCGGTACGCGTACACGTGGTTGTCACCGGCGGCCTGGATGATGTCGAGATGCCTGTTGCGCTCGAGGTCGGCGAGCACCGGCGAGGGGAAGGCGACGTTCTCGGGCTGGAAGCTGTAGGGCGTGTTCGGTGACGGCACCGCCATGCCGTACTGCGAGGGTGTGCCGTTGAGAACGGGGAAGCCCGCCAGCCGGCGGCCGAGGCCGTCCCACGCGTAGGTCTTGCCGTCGAGCGTGCTGGCCACGATGTCGAGTGCGCCGCTGTGGCTGAGGTCGCCGACGGCGACGGAGCTGGCGATCTCGTCACCGGGGCGCCGCACCACGCTGTTCGCCCAGGTGGGATCGCTGAGATAGTTGTGCGGGTATGACGGGTCCATGCCGATCGCCGGGTCGGTGTGCACCGGGAAGCCGGGCGCCTCGGTCCCATCGGGGCGGATGGCGTGGACGCTGCCGTCCGAGGTGGGCACAATGGCGTCGAGCGTGCCGTTACCCTCGATGTCGGCGAGCGTCGGCGAGCCCTCACCCGAGCTGCCAAGGTTGAGCGGGAAGCCGGCCAGCTCGGTGGCGTCGTGGCGGAGGTGGAAGGCGCGCCGATCCTCGCCCATCGCCCACCAATCGCTCTTGTCACCATTGGCAAAAACCTGAACGCGCACGCTGACGTCGTACTGCTCGATGGTCGACCGCGTGCTCGGGTCGATGTTGTAAGCGCCGCCCCAGAAGGACGAGGGGATCTTGGTGAGGTCGACGCTGCCGGAGACGGTCGCCGGTCCGCTGCCGCTGCCACTGGCGAACGTCGTCCAACCGCTGCTGTCGTTGGGCGCCGGGCCGAGCCCGTACTGCAACTGCCAGGTGTACGAGCCACCGGCGGCGCGCGCTGCCGCCACCGCGGCACTGACCTGGAGGCTCGACTGCTTGGTGGGGTCGACCCACTGGTACCAGGACGGCGACTTGATGTCGGCGGTCGGCGGGATGTGGTTGGCGTCGATGGCAGTGGCGGCGGCGAGCACGTCCGGCCGCCCGTAGCCGTACTGGATGTTGAACGTCGAGCCGGGCGGGGCGGAGAAGCACGGCTCAACCGCTGGGCAGGGGGCGTTGATGTGGAGCGCCGTGGCGCGCACCACCTGCTGCACCTCGTTGGCCGTGAGCGGTGTGGCGATCTGCCCGCGCGCCACCGCGTCCTTGCCTTCGGACACCATCAGCGCGGCGACGCCGGCCTGCGTCGGCGTACCCGTCGAGGTGGACCCGTCGCTGTTGGGGACGGAGAACAGCGAATGTGCGCCGTACGAGGTCAGGCTCGAGCGCGAGTCGAACGTGGTGTTGCTCAGCACGAACGGACAGTACGGCGACGTCGGGCAGGTCGCACCGGTCCGCGTCGAGTGGTCACCGGTCAGCGAGTTGCCCGGCCAGACGTGTGCGTAGAACATGCCGTCGGTGTGGTCGGCCGACTCGAAGTCGTTGCTCGGCATCACCACGGTCATGCCCTTGCCGTAGCCGTAGTTGATGGCGTCCTGCACGCTCCTGTTCAGCCCCAGCGTCGCGCTGGTCGCGTCGAGCACGTTGACGCCCATGTTGGCCGCGTACACGATCGCCTCGGCCACGCGGTCGGGCCGGTCGATGGCTTCGTCACCCGCCTTGATCGGGATGTAGCGGCACAGCGGGCAGATGCCGATGCTGGCGTTGGCGTTGTTGCCCTCACCGATGGCCTGGGCGGACTCGCCGTCGAAGTGCGCATAGACGCTCTGCTCGGTCTGCGGGTCGTTGGTGTCCCGGTTGAAGTTCCAGCCGTTGATGTCGTTGGGGTAGCCGTTGTGGTCATTGTCGAAGCGTCCGCCCGCCGGACACCCCGCGGCGCCGATCGCCCCGGTGCTTATCTGGCAGTGACCGAAGGCCACGATCAGGTCCTCGGGGGTGATGTCGCTGAAGCCCGGCCCAACGCCCCAGCAGACGTGGTGCAGGAACGGGCCGCCGGCGGGACTCTTCGGCTGCCCGGCATCCGCGGCGCGGACGCGGGGATCGTTGAGCCAATCCTCGACGTTGACCACGCCATCGTCACTGAGGTCGAAGGGGTTGGCGTTGGTGAACCTGCGGCCCTGGGCGATCAGCTGTGGCTTGGTGAGACCCTGGGCGTTCTCCGGGTCGGGAAGCTCACCGAGGCTCAGTTGGGCTCGGTCCTTGAGCTCGCAGCTGGCGGGGATGCGCCAGTTGACCCCACCCTCCATGTACGCGACGACCACGTCGTTGCGTCCACGCTGCGGGTTGGGCGTGCGCTGCCACAGATCGGCGACGCCCATCCCCGACGCGCCCTGGGGATCGCTGGAGAGAGGCGCCGTCTTGGCGGGCAGACATCCGTAGAGGTACCAGGCCTCGGTGTCCCAGGTGGCGCCAGGCTGGCCGTTCTCGGCAGGCGAGAAGCTCGGATCGTTGGGATACGCGCCCGGGGCCTGCGCGGTGCACGTGGCAGCGTGGGCCACCAGTTGTGCATTGCCCAGCAGGGGAAACGCCGGCACCAGCATGGTCAGCGCCAGCAGCAGGACGCGCGCGCGTCTCATCCCTTCCGTTCTCCTGGTCCCTTCCCCGGACGTCTGTTCAACGTCCGGGGTGCGCAAACTCTTGCGCTATCGCACCCCGGCGGTCGGGGTGCCGATCTCGGCTGGCACCGCGTGCCGGCGGCGCGACGCGGTGCTCCCCGCGGTGCGGCGCGTCGCCAGGAAGCTGCCTAGCAGGATGAGCGCAAATCCCAATACCGCCCCGGCGGTGAACGGCTCGCCGAGGATGAGCACACCGAGCGCCAGCGCAACCGCGGGGTTCACATAGGTGATGACCGTGGCGCGCACCGGTCCGACCTCGGCGATCAGCGCAAAGAAGAGCACGAAGGCCAGCGCGGTGCACACCACACCGAGCGCCGCCACGGCGAGCACGACCTTGAGGGACGGAGCGTGGCTGGGAAGCTGCAGCACCCCGACCGGTGCGTAGCCGATCGCCGTCAGCGCCAGCGAGGTGGCGACCACGCCGACGGGGCGCAGGCCGCCCAGGCGCCGCGCGATGACCATCGGACCGAGCGCGTACCCGATGGTCACCACGGCGATCTCTCCGACCGCGCCGAGGTTTCCACCCGACAGATCGAAGCCCACCAACGCGGCGACGCCGACAAATCCCACCAGCAGCCCGGCCATCCTCCGAGCGTCGAGGCGGTCGTCGCCGCCAGTGAGCAGCACAAGCAGGGCGCCCACGAAAGGCACGGCCGCCACCAGCAGGCCGGCGAGCGAGCTGGAGATGTGCGTCTCCGCGTCGGAGAGGAACAGCCAGGGGATGGCCAGCTCGGCGACGGTGTAGACGAGCACCCAGCGCCAGTGCGCCAACAGCGGCGAGATGGCGCCGCGCCGTGCGGCGATGGGCAGCAGCACCAGCGCGCCGGTCGCGGTGCGCAGGAAGACCAGCGACGGGGGGCTGAGCTCACCGACCGCCACCTTGATCAGCAGGTAGGGGATGCCCCAGAGCACGCCCATGACCGCGAACAGGAGCCAGCCGCGCCGGGTCACGCCGACCATGCCCCCTGGAATCGGTCCATGACCGGGAGCATGAATGGTCGCCCGCAGGCGGCGCCCGCGGGAATCGGACAGACCATCGGCGTCCCGCGCTTGCCCTTGACGGAGCGCTAAAGATTAGGGTACGTTAACTACCCTAGCGACCTAATTATTACGAAAGGCGAAAGTTTCGATGCCCGATCCCCGCTCCCTCGCCCCTCGCCAGAAGGCGTTGATCATGGTCGCGATCATGCTCGGCCTCTTCCTGGCCGCGCTCGACCAGACCATCGTCGGTACCGCCCTGCCGCGCATCGTCACCGACCTCGCCGGCAACAACCTCTATACCTGGGTCGTCACCGTCTACCTGCTGACGTCGACGGTCACCGTGCCGATCTACGGCAAGCTGTCCGACATCTACGGTCGACGGCCGCTGCTGCTCATCGGCATCGCCGTCTTCCTGCTCGGATCCGCCCTGTCAGGGCTCTCGCAGTCGATGGGCGAGCTGATCATCTTCCGCGGGCTGCAGGGGCTCGGCGCGGGCGCCATCTTCCCGATCGCGCTGTCAGTCATCGGCGACCTCTTCAGCCCCGCCGAGCGCGGTCGCTACCAGGGTCTCTTCGGCGCGGTGTTCGGGCTGAGCTTCATCATCGGCCCGTTCCTTGGCGGGTTCCTCACCGACAACCTCAGCTGGCACTGGATCTTCTACGTCAACCTGCCCATCGGCATCGCCGCGCTCGCCGTCATCGCCACCCAGCTGCCCAACTCCGGCAACACCCGCGGGGTGCGGGTGCGCGACCTCGACTTCCTCGGCATCGGCATCTTCAGCGTCGCCGCGATCTCGTTGCTCATCGGTCTCACCAACAAGGGCTTGACCGACTCATCGGGCCGTCTGTACGACTGGACGTCACTCAACGTGCTCGCCTACATGCTCGTTGCCGCACTGTTGACCGTCGGGTTCGTGATCGCCGAGCACTTCGCGCGCGAACCGATCATCCCGCTCGACCAGTTCCGCAATCGCAGCTACACCACGATCAACGCTGCGACCTTCCTGGTGGCCTTCGGATTCTTCTGCGCGATCATCTTCCTGCCCCGGTACTTCCAGGCCGTGGAAGGGCTCTCCGCGACCGCGTCGGGGTACCGCACCTGGCCGCTCATGCTCGGCCTGATTCTCTCGAGCACGCTGAGCGGCGTCATGGTCAGCCGCACCGGCAGGTACAAGGTGATGTTGATCGGCGCAGCGTTCGTGCTCACCGTGGGCATGTTCCTGATGACGCGTCTGCAGGTCGACACCGGCTACTGGACGCTGTCGCTGTGGATGGCGATCGCCGGACTCGGCGTCGGCCCCACGTTCTCGGTGACGACGGTGGCACTGCAGAACGCGGTGCCGGTGCGGCGCATCGGCGTGGCCACCAGCAACCTGACGTTCTTCCGCCAGATCGGCGGCTCGGTTGGTCTGGCCATCGCCGGGTCGATCTTTGCGCTCACCTTCGCCACCCAGCTGCCGACCCAGCTGGCCAACGCCGGCGTGCCCCCGGCGGTCGTCCAGCACTTCGCCGCGGCCAGCGGCAGCGCGACCAACACCCTCACCGGTGTCGGCAACGTCGGCAGCACGCTGGCGCGGCAGTTCCCCGGTCAGCCGCAGATCGTCGCCAAGGTGGTGACGGGCATCCAGGGCGACCTCTCTGCGTCGATCGCCGGGCTGATGTGGCTCGGCGCCGGCTCTGCGCTGGCGGCGCTGTTGTTCCTCACGCTCATGCCGGAGCTGCCGCTGCGCCGGACTACGACGGCACAGGAGGAGGCCAAGCACGGCGTCCCCGCGGTGGCGGTGGCATGACCGCGCACGCTGCCCCGCCGCGGGCGTCGGTGGTCGCCGCGGTCGACGCCGTGCAGGCGTGGATCGAGCGGCGCAAGCGGGCCGTGGCCAGGGACATGCACGCGTGCGGCCAGAGCCCTGCTCAGCTGCACATGCTCGGACTGCTCGACGAGTTGGGTCCGACCACGGTCAGCCACATCGCCACCCTGCTCGGCACCACCCCGCCCTCGGCCAGCGCCATGGTCGACCGCATGGTGGACACCGGGCTGGTGCTCCGCGAGCGCAACCAGGACGACCGCCGGGTTGTCACCGTGTCGCTCGGCCCGGCCGGCCAGGAGGCCCTCCAGGCCGCGCTGGGCGGCCGCCGCGAGATGCTCGAGCGCGTCCTCTCCCAGCTGGACGACCTTGAGCTCAAGGCCACTCTGCGGGTCATGGACCGGCTCGAGGAGGCGCTCAGCAACGCCACCTGACGGGGTTCGGGGCGGCGCCCTCGAACCTGCCAGTTGCGTTATGTGACCCAAACGTCTCATCCTTGTGACATCGCCGTCTGAGCAAGCCGCGACTGAGGGGAAGCGCATGAGCGTGGGCACGGGGTCGGAGCGTCGCGTCCGCCGGGTCGGCGTCGGCCTCGTCGAGCTGGTCGCCGAGCCCCGCGTGGACCGCAGCCTCGAGACCGTCAAGGCCAACCTGCGTGACCGCGTCGTCCTCTTCCTGCTGACGATGCTGCTGGCCGCCCAGACCGCCGACATCGTCACCACCGCACAGGCGCTGGCCAGCCACCGCTACGTCGAGGAGAACCCGCTCTTCCGGGTGTTGCTGACCCGCTCACCGCTGGCGGCCTACACCGTCAAGCTGCTCATCGTCGGATGGCTCGCGCTGCTCGCCGTCGGCTACCTGCGCGGACGTCGCGTGGCCACAGCGCTCCTCGTGGCTGCGGCCCTCAGCCTCGCCGCCCCCGTGATGAACGTCGCGCTTCTGCTGCACGGCTAGAAGTCGCGAAGCGACATCGGCCCGCCTCCTGTTAGAGAGAGCCCGGTCGCGACATGCGCGGCCGGGCTCCGGTCAGGGGGAGGGTGTGAGTTTCAGCTCAGGAGCAACCCGAGGTGGCTCCGCAGTTGTGGCACTTGTAGCAGGCGCCGCTGCGCACCATCAGGCTGCCGCACTCGCTGCATGACGGCGCGTCACCCTGGTTGACGAACGCACCGGGCAGCCCTTCGCTCAGCGGCACCGGCGTCATCGCACGCATGGCGGCGAACCCGCTGACGCCGGTGGTCGCCGATGCTGCCGCGAGAGGTGGGATGACCGCTGCGTACACCGGTTCGCCGTCCTCGCCGTCGCGCCTGATGATGCCGAGGCGGTCGCGATCCTCCTGGGGCATGAAGCGCGATGCCATCCAGCGGAAGATGTAGTCCATCAGCGACTTGGCGATCGGCACTTCAGGGTTCTTGGTGAAGCCCTGCGGATCGAATCGCGTGTGCGAGAGCTTGTCGACCAGCGCCTGGAGCGGGACCCCGTACTGCAAGGCCAGCGACACCGCGGTGGCGAACGCGTCCATCAGCCCGCTGACCGTCGAACCCTCCTTGGCCATCTTCAGGAAGATCTCGCCGGGCTGGCCGTCGGCGTACAGCCCGACCGTGATGTAGCCCTCGTGGCCGCCCACCTCGAAACGGTGGGTGAGCGCGTTGCGCTCGGCCGGCAGGCGCTTGCGCAGTGGACGCTCGACGATCTGCACGGTGCGGCCGGTGGTCTTGTCCATCGACGTCGCCATCGGCTGACTGCGCTTGCTGCCGTCGCGGTAGATGGCCAGGGCCTTGAGGCCCAGCCTCCAGCCGTCGATGTAGGCCTGCTCGATCTCGTCGACGGTGGCCTCGTTGGGCATGTTCACCGTCTTGCTGATCGCTCCCGAGAGGAACGGCTGCACCGCCGACATCATGCGCACGTGACCCTGCCAGGCAATCGAGCGACTGCCGTTCTGCGGGGTGAAGGCGCAGTCGAAGACGGCGAGGTCCTCGTCGCGCAGCGACGGTGCTCCCTCGATGGTGTCGTTGGCGTCGATGTGGGCGCACACGTCGGCAACCGCGGTGTCGCCGTAGCCGAGGCGCTGCAACGCCAGTGGCACGGTCTGGTTGACGATCTTGAGCATGCCGCCACCGACCAGCTTCTTGTACTTGACCAGCGCGATATCGGGCTCGACGCCGGTGGTGTCGCAATCCATCATGAAGCCGATGGTGCCGGTGGGAGCGAGCACCGTAGTCTGCCCGTTGCGGTACCCATGCTTGGCGCCGAGCTCGTGCGCCTCGTCCCACGCGTGCCGAGCTGCGGTGACCAGGTCGGCTTCGACGGTCTCCCCGGGGATGTTGTAGGCCGCCTCGCGGTGCTTGGCGATGACCCGGAGCATCGGCTGGCGGTTGGCCGCGTAGCCGCTGAAGGGACCGACCTCGCGCGCCATCCGCGCGGACTGCGCGTACGCCTCGCCGGTCATGATCGCGGTGACGCACGCCGCCAGGTCACGTCCCTCGGGCGAATCGTAGGGCACGCCGCGGGCCATCAGCAGGGCGCCGGGGTTGGCGTAACCGAGGCCCAGCGGGCGGAAGTCCTCGCTGTTCCTGCCGATCTTCTCGGTGGGGTACGAGGCATTGCCGACCAGGATCTCCTGGGCGGTGATGGTGACGTGCACCGCGTGGCGGTAGCTCTCCACGTCGATGCTCCCGTCGTCGTTGAGGAACTTCATCAGGTTCAGTGACGCCAGGTTGCACGCCGAGTCGTCGAGGTACATGTATTCTGAGCAATTAGCCACCACAAATCCGTCGACGATGTAGGAGTGGTGCAGCGGCTCGGTGAGGTTGTAGACGGTCTCCTCGCCGTCGGGCACGCAAGCAACCAACCGCACGCTGGTCTGGCTCGCGTACGTCTCCTTCACCGCCAGTACGTCTTCTAGCCGACGCTGCTTGCGTGGCATGGAAAACCCGATCGCCGTTGCGAACCGGCGCATGTTCGATCCGGTGATCCGCAGGTCGAACCCAGGACGCAAGGCATAGGTCACGTCTTCGCCGTCCTTGCGACGGTAGGTGAAGGGGTTGGGCTTGATCGACGTCAAATCGTAGAGGCGCGAACCGACTCCGAACGCGGACAGCAGATGTTGGACGTCTGCCAGCAGCGCGCGACTGCGACTGCCCAAGCCGACGTACCGGTTGGCCTTGCCATTGTTGACCGCGGACACGCAGCCATCAGCACCGAACAGACCGCGCAGGAACGCCACCTGAACCTCCGGTGGTGATGTGAAGACGGCCTCTGGCAGCCGCTTCTGGTGGGCGCCCTTGGTGGAGATGCCGAGGGACAAGAAAAGCTCGCGCACGGCCGCGGACCCGAGCCGCAGCTGCGTGGTTCCGTTGCCCATCGCGGCACGTGAGACGCCGCCGAACAGCGCCCGAAGGGCGTCGGCATGACGATCTGCAACACCGTCACGCACGTCATCGCCACCGTATACCCAGGCAGTCTGCGCATCAGTCAGGCAACCGTCACCGACGAGATGGCCGGTGAGCTCGCCGAGCTCGCGACTCCATCTATCAGGAACCTGCTGATGTACCTTGGTCCCGCCGCGGTTCCACGACGTCGACAGCGCCTCGACCTCGACCGGCAGCGCCCAGGCGGCATCCGTCGCAGGGGTAGCTGCGTCGTTGAGCAGGACTCGGTCAGCGCCGACCAGCTCCTCAGCGCGGACCCAGCCGCGGTTGGTCGTCCACAAACGGTGGGTCGGCGTGCAGCGCAGCTCGCGGCCTTCCGAGAAGAGCAGGCGGACGATCGGCTTGACGCCGTTCTCCATCAGGGCGAGCGGCCGCGTGGCCACAACCCCGGGGCCCGGCGTGGACGCGGTCGCGCGATGCGTGTAGACGCGGATGTCCTCGTCGTCGCGCATCCGCGCGTAGAGCTCGGCGATCGGCAGGAGTCCTACGGTCGTGTGCACGCGCGCGCTCGCGGGGAAGCAAGGGTTGCTGGCGTTGATGCGTCCGCTGTTGGCCGAGGTGTGCCAGTCGTTGATGGTGGTGTCGTACTGGATGCCGGGGTCGCCGCACTGCCACGCCGACTCGGCCATCAGCCGCATCACCTCGCGGGCCTTCATCGTCTTGACCACGCGGTTGGGGTCGGTGACCGCGCGCAGGTGCCAGTCGCGGTCGTCGGCGACGGCGCGCATGAACTCGTCGGTGACGCGCACCGAGTTGTTGCTGTTCTGGAAGAACACCGACGCGTACGCCTCGCCGGTGAATGAGGAGTCGTAGCCGGCCTCGATGAGCGCCCACGCTTTGCGCTCCTCGTTGACCTTGCAGGTGATGAACTCGAGGACGTCGGGGTGATCGGCGTTGAGGATCACCATCTTGGCGGCGCGTCGGGTGGTGCCACCACTCTTGATGACGCCGGCAAAGGCGTCGAAGCCCTTCATGAACGACACCGGCCCCGAGGCGGTGCCGCCACCCGAGAGCGCCTCGCGCGCCGAGCGCAGCGAGGAGAGGTTGGAGCCCGCCCCCGAGCCGCGTTTGAACAGCATCCCCTCGGTCTTGGCGAGATCGAGGATCGCG
>JANWHI010000043.1 GCA_025450495.1 Candidatus Dormiibacter sp.
ACACCGCCATCGCCGCCTTGTCGCGGCTCAAGGTGATGGTTACCTTATCCCTGGCCATACCCTTGATACTACCAGAAGGCGGTATGCTCGGTAACCCCGGTGATGTGGTTCCCTTTCATCGACTGCCCCCGCTTCCGACCCAGCCCTGGAGTCGCCATCATCGGCGGACCCATGCCCTGGCCTTCAACCGGGGACCGCCGATGACCGGTGGCGGCTTCTCCCCAGCGGGCCTCGCCCGACTCCACGACGTCCTGGCCGGCCACGTCGACCGCGGTGACATGCCCGGCGCCATCGCACTCGTCGCTCGCGGCCAGCGTGTGCACGTCGATGTCATTGGCACCAAGGCGTTCGGCGACGCCGCGCCGCTGCAACGCGACGACGTCTTTCGCATCACCTCGATGACCAAGCCGATCGCGGCCGCCGCGGCCATGACCCTCGTCGAGGACGGCACCCTGCACATCGACGCGCCCATCGATGACCTCCTGCCGGAGCTGGCCAACCGCCGGGTCCTGCGCAGCATCGACGCAGCCCTCGACGACACCGTGCCCGCGAAGCGCGCCATCACGCTCGAAGACCTGCTGACCTTCCGTCTCGGCCTGGGCATGGTGTTCACCTCGACCACTTACCCCATCCTGGAGGCTGAGCAGGAGCTGCACCTGGCGACGCTGAGTCCTCCCTATCCGCCGTCGCCGCACTCGACGGATGAGTGGCTGCGACGTCTTGGCACTCTGCCGCTGATCAATCAGCCGGGCGAGCAATGGATGTACAACACCGGCGCGCAGGTGCTCGGTGCTCTGCTCGAGCGAGCCACCGGCAGACCACTGGAGACGGTGTTCCATGAGCGCATCCTCGGCCCCTTGAGCATGGGCGACACAACGTTCACGGTGTCGCCGGCGATGCACGGCCGGCTCACCACCGCGTACGAGGTCGATTGGGACAAGGGCGAGCTCGATGTGGTGGACGGTGTCGAGGGCGGCTACTGGAGCCGTCCGCTCGCCTTTCCGAGCGCGTCGGGCTGGCTGCTCTCGACAGTCGACAACTTCTGGACATTCGTGCAGTTGTTGCTCGACGGTGGCGTGCATGACGGCCAGCGCCTGCTCTCCGAGAAGTCGGTGGACCTCATGACCACCAACCACCTGGAGCGGTCACAGCACGCCTTCGCCAGCCCCTTCCTCAGCGATGCCGAAGGCTGGGGGTACTGCATGGGCGCCCCGGTCAGCGGCGCCAACCCTGACAGCGTCCCCCGCGGGTTCGGCTGGGATGGAGGCGCCGGCACCACCTGGAGGTCCGACGTCGCCGCCGGCCTCACCGGCATCCTGTTCACCCAACGCGGGATGGGCTCGCCTGAGTCAGCCGAGGTCTACGCCGACTTCTGGAAGGCCCTGTACGCGGCGATCGACGACTGAGCCGACCGGGTGGGGACTTGTCAACCCGTCAGCTGGCGTTCGGCTCGCCGGCTGCGCTCAGCACGCCGTCGATCGCGGGCTTGGCCACACGAAGGTAGGCGGCGGTCGGCTGCGAATGCGACGCGCCGGCCAGGCTGTTGGCGGCGCCGATGGCCACCGAGAGCGCGGCACGAAGATGCAGGTCGCGATCGTGGTCGTCCTCACTGACGTCGACCTCGAGCAGGACGTTGCGCAGCTCGAAGAGGTCATCGTGCAGCGTTTGCCGAGCCGTTCCCGCAACCCCCACCGTTGGCTCCTCCGTTCGCGGGATCATCGCCTCTGTCTCGGCGTCGCGCATCGCTCGCCCCAGCTCGCTGATCAGCTCGGACGCTCGCTCGCCATAGGCTCGGCGCACCCAGCCGGCAGCCTCGGAGCTGACATTCGTGGCAGGCTGGCGACCGAACAGGCTTCGCTTCACAGAGCCCACCCTACTCCTGCCCGGGCAGAAGAGCTGCACCGCAGAGAATGTGGGTCGATCCTCCTGCCCCGCGCCTCGAGCAGGTTGGACGGCCCGAACCCGCCCAGCGCACCAGTACGATCCGGGGTCATGACCGCCGAGGTGGTGCGTCTGCGCATCGGCAACCTCCGCAAGGCTGTCCTGGTCACGGGCCAGGCGTACCAGGAGCCCAAGGATGCCCTCAACGAGTTCGTGTCCAACGCCGCCGACGAATACACCGAAGCCGGAGTTGTGGGTGGGACGATCACGCTGTTCCTCCGCCGCCACGCGCGGCGTTCGGCGGTAGCGATCTCGGATGACGGTCGTGGCATGAGCGCCGACCGGCTGCGCCACGTCGCCCGCAATCTCTTCGAGTCGACCAAGGCCGGAGATCAACGCACGGTGGGCGAGAAGGCCATCGGCGTCCTCGCGTTCCAGCAGCTGGGCGGTCGCTGTGACATCGTCAGCAGGACAGCGCTCGCCGCGGAGACGAATCGGCTGACACTGCTTCGCGGCGAGGCGACGGCGCAGCTGGCGACGGAGAGGCGCCGGGCGCGGGCCACGCCGGGCACCACCGTCTACATCTCCGACCTGGATCCCGAGGCTGTTCGCGTCCTGACCCTTCGCAAGGTGGTCGAATACCTGCGCCTTCGGCGCGGCCCAGCGCTCGCCCACGGTGACTACGAGATCGAGGTCGTCGAGGGATCGCACACCGAGCGGGTGGTGCCACAGCGCCACGATGGTGTTCACTTGAAGATCGCCACCCGAAAGACGCTGTGGGGACGTATCGACTTCGCCCTGTGGGTTGCCCCACGCGCTCCTGGCGTGCGCCGGCGCGTTGCGGTCGTGGGCCGCGGCGGCACCACCGTCATCGACGACATCGCTGAGCTGGAAGACTTCTCCGGGCCGCCCTGGACAGCTGACCAGATTGCCGGGAGCATCACCTTCCCCCCGCTGCAGCAATCGACCGGGCGGCGCGCCATCCTCCGCGACCGCGACGTCTTTCCGATCTTCCTCGACACCGTCAGGAGCATCGAACCAGCGGTCAGCGCGGCCATCGAGCTGATCAACCGCCAGGTCGAGTCAGAGAGCAGCGGCCGCCTTGCAGACGAGGTCCGGCGCATCTTCGGACGGGTGCTGCGCGAGCTTGATGAGATCGCCAACCCGATGCGCACGGCGTTGGGCGAGGCCGAGGGCGGTGGTGCCCTGTTCACGCAACCGTCTGAGTTGCCTCGCGCAGAGGGCGGTTCGGGATCCGACGACGAGCTGCCGGTCTTCCGCGTCGCCTCCGTGCAGCCAACCCCAGAGCGACGCCAGCCGTCTGATGCAGGCGAGCCGGCTGGTCCGTCAGGGCGAATATCGCGGCTGCCGACGGTGGCACCGGACGACGATCCGGGGCGCGCTCGCAGCCGCTTCGACGACGCCACCGGGATCGTCTATTACAACCGCGAACATGCCGACTACCTGCTGGTCAAGGACGACGAGGCGGCTCTGCTCGATTATCTCGTCCAGCTCGTCGCCAAGGAGTACGTCGTCTTCAACAACCCTCGCAGCGCCGGGGCGGAGCTCGCCGAGGAGATGGTGCGCATGTTCGTCCGGCTCCGTCGCCACGTGCCCAGGTCGAGCGCGCGGCGGCCTCGACCCGCCCCGCCTGTCGATTTCCCACATCCCCCGCGTCGTCTTTGATGAGAGGCCGCGCTGGCGACCTGGCAATCCGTGGAGGACACATCGATGTCGAAGTACCTGTTCCTGCTCTGGCAGGACCTGAGCAACGGCCCCGCCCCAGGCACCCCTGAGGCGGATCGGGAATTCGCTGCGTACGGCACCATGTTCGAGGAGGCGAACAAGGCCGGCGTCTTCCAGGGAGGAGACCCCGTCCAGCCCGTCGCCCAGACCGTGCGGGTTCGCCATGGCTCGACCGAGTCCACCAAGGGCGGATTCTCCTCGAGCACCGAGCAGCCGATCGGCTACTACGTGCTCGACTGCAAGGACGACGCCGACGCCGCGACGTGGGCAGCCAGGATCCCCGCGGCGGCCAGGGGCGCCATCGAGGTCCGTCCGATCCTGGTCATGTAGCAACGTCCAGCACGCCGGCTCGCCACGGTGAGCCGGCCCGTGCTGGTCTCCTGGCAGCCCTACGATGGGCAGTTCTGTGAACAACCACTTGCGACTGAGGCGCCCCACCGTGAAATACATCCTCCTGATCAACGTCCCCGCCGACGCACCGGCTGAGCCCGAGATGATCCAGCGCCACATGGCGTTTGCCGAGGCGGCGGCGGCGCGCGGCAAGCTGGTCGGCGGTGACCAGCTCGACGACGTCTCGACGGCAACCACCCTGCGTCGTCGTGCCTCCGAGACGATCGTCACCGACGGACCGCACGCCGAGACCAAGGAGTTCCTTGGCGGCTACTACCTCATCGACGCCGCCGACCTCGACGAGGCGATCGACATCGCCCGCGGTGTGCCGCTCAACGAGGGTGGCTCGGTGGAGATCCGCCCAGTTGTCGAGCGCTGACCCGGCCGCGACCACGACGCCCGCCCACGCGACCACCGAGACCGCGCTCGTCGGGGTGTTCCGCAACGAGGCTGGAAAGATCGTCGCCATCCTGACGCGGCTCCTCGGCGACATCGACCTCGCCGAAGACGCGGTGCAGGAGGCGCTTGCCGTGGCGCTCGACCGCTGGCCTCGCGACGGCCTTCCCGATCGCCCCGGCGCGTGGCTGATGACCACTGCGCGCAACAAGGCGCTCGACCACCTCCGTCGCGAACGCACCCAGGCCACGGCTCGCGAGGCGGCGTTGCGCCTGAATATCGACGACGACTCTGACGCTCGGCAGCTGCTTGACTCCACCGAGGTTGGCGACGACAGGCTGGCACTGCTCTTCACCTGCTGTCACCCCGCGCTCGCACCTGAGGCGCGTGTCGCGCTGACCCTGCGCCTGATCGGCGGTCTCACCACCGCGGAGATCGCCCGCGCGTTCCTGGTGCCGGAGTCGACGATGGCGCAGCGCCTGGTGCGCGCCAAGCACAAGATCCGCGCCGCGCGCATCCCCATCCGCGTTCCACCGCAGCCACTGCTCGCCGAGCGGCTGCAATCGGTGCTCGCGGTGATCTACCTGATCTTCAACGAGGGCTACCTGGCCAGCACCGGCGCGGACCTCGTGCGCGACTCGCTCTGCGACGAGGCAATCCGACTCGCGCGCCTGACCGCGGTGCTGATGCCGGAGGAGCCGGAGACGGCGGGGCTGCTTGCGCTGCTTCTTCTGACGCACAGCCGCCGCGCCGAACGTCAGGGGACGGACGGTGAGCTGCGCACCCTGCTTGTTCAGGACCGCTCCCGCTGGGACCAAGACTCCATCGCCGAGGGGCGGCAGCTTCTCGAAGCTGCTCTGGCGCGACACCACAGCGGCCAGTACCAGCTCGAGGCCGCCATCGCCGCTGTCCACAGCGAGGCGGTCGCGGCGGCCGACACCGATTGGGCGCAGATCGCCGCGCTGTACGCGACGCTGCGCGAGATCGCACCATCGCCCATCGCCGCCCTGAACCACGCCGTCGCGATCGCCGAGGCGGGCTCGCCGGAACAAGGGCTTGCCCTCGCCGACGCCGTCTCGGAGTCGCTCGACGACTATCACCTTTTGCACGTTACCCGGGCCGAGCTCCTGGGGCGACTTGGACGGATGGACGGCGCCCTTGCCGCTTATGACCGGGCATTGGAGCTGGTTGGCAACGACGCCGAGCGTGCTCACCTCGAACGACGGCGTCGGGGCGTCCGATCCGGCTCGTAGAAAGCGCCCCGCAGCCACAGGATCGTAACCGGCAGAGCGAGTGGATGGCGACGATACGGCGAGCATTCTGATGCCGTCATGGCCGTAGTCCTCCGCAAGCCGCCTGACCCGGACCTCTGGCGCTCCGCGCACGCGGGCGAGGATGTCTACGAGATGAACGGAGTCACCTTTGAGGATCTGATCTCCGTCGCCCTGTCCGAGTACGGCTACCGAGACATCCAGCTGACCGAGTACTACGACCAGGGCGCTGACCTCGTGGCTCGGCGAAACGGCCAGCTGATCTCGATCCAGGTCAAGCGGTGGGAACAGCGAGTCGATGAGGCGGCCGTAGCGCAGGCCGTGCAGGGCAAAGCGGCGTACCGCTGCGCTGCCGCGATGGTGATCACCAACTCGATCTTCACCCACGAAGCGCGGAGGGTGGCGAAGCTGCGGGGTGTGATCCTTTGGGATCAGGACGATCTTGCCAATCTGCTTCACACCACCAAGATCGCCACCCGAACACGAACAACGGCGCCGAACTGCCTCACCTGCGGCCTGCCCATGACATTGCTCTGGCAGCCGCGTCCCTCCTGGGGATGCTCGAACGACCGCCCCTGCGCGGAGAGGGTGAGGTATCGCAAGTGGGAGCTGAAGGTGAGCGCTCACGCGCCCGATCGAACCGCAGCGGTGGCAGCGTCCGCGCTTGGCTCACCGCCGTCTCCGCCACCGCCGCCGCCACCGGTCTGGCCGGTCTGGCACACGCCTGTGGCGAGAGCTGCTCCTCGACGCCCAATCA
Organism: Candidatus Dormiibacter sp.; assembly: GCA_025450495.1. The sequence continues at coordinate 6,442 of JANWHI010000043.1, forward strand.
GGTCCCCAGGGACCGAGCTCAAGCACGGGGTCGCGCTCATCGCAGTCGTGGTTGGCTGGCTCTGCGTTGCCGGGCTTGTGACTGCGCTGCTGGCTGCGCCGGCGGCCGGCAACCAGAATCAGCGAGGCGGATACCTGGTTGCGTTCTGTCTCTTTGGCCTTCCAACCACCTGGGGCACGCTTGCTCTACGCAAGGCACGCCGCGGCCGCAGCTGAGCCGGCGTCACCAGAACGCACACCTCCCACTGAGACCCTCAGTCGATGGCGCGCCGGATGAACCCGCGCATCCCAACATACCCGAACACCGCCAGCGCCGCCAGTAGCGCGATCGGCGGAATCCACGTGAGCATGTGCACGCCATTCGGCAACAGTGCCGCGCGCGTCCCCTCGCTGACGTAGGTCATCGGGTTGAACAGCGTCAGCACCTGGAACCACGGCAGCTTGCTCAGCGACGGCCACGGGTACTGGGAGCAACCGGTGAAGATCAGCGGCGTCAGCACGATCGCGAACATGATGTTGATGCGCGCCGGGGTCACCACCGTTCCCAGCGTCATTCCCATCGCGCCGCCCGCCAGCGAGCCGAGCACCACCATCGCAGCCAGCAGCGGGATCCCGGTGACATCGAACGGAATGCTTCCCAGCACCAGCCAGCCCACCGGGAACATCACCAGTCCGGCGATGATCGCTCGTCCAGCCGCGAACACCCTCTTCTCCGCGGCCACCCAGCTCGCCGGCAGCGGCGCCAGCAGACGGTCCACGATCTCCTTGGTGAAGGAGAACTCGATCACCAGTGGCAGCGCCACGCTCTGCAACGCGGTGAGCATGATGGTCATGGCCACGATGCCGGGAAACAGCTGCTTGGCGTAGGCGGGGTTGGTGAAGCCGAGGTCGGTGAGCACCCGACCGAACACGAACAGCAGACCGAGCGGTTGCAGGATCACCTGCGCGAGGAACGCGGGCAGCTCGCGCCCGGTGACCGCCACGTCCCGTCGCAGGATCGCCAAGAACGCGACCAGCGACGTGCCGGCTGCGCGCGTCTGCGCTTGAGCGACGGAGACTGTGGCCATCAGCGCAGGGCGCGGCCGGTCAGGTGGATGAAGACATCCTCGAGGCTCGGCTTGGCGATGCTGAGGTCGACGAGCTCGCCGCCGTTGTCGGTGATCAGCCGCGCCATCGGGGCGACGAGCGACGGTGCATCGACAGACGCATACAGCCGCAGGTGATACGGCGTTCCCGCTGCCGGTGCCGCTGGCTGTGGTGGCGGTCCCCCTGCAGGAGCACCAGCACCACCGCCGAGCGCCGCCCACGGATTCATCCCGGCCGGGGGACCGCCGCCGTCCTTGGTCACCGGCTCGACACGCTCCACCCCGGGCAGCGCCGCCAGCGCCGACTGCAGTGCATCGCGGCCGCCGCCGTCGAGCAGGATGCCCACCTCGAGGCTGTTCTTGCCCGGCACCGTCGCCGTCAGCGCATCGGGCGTGTCGCTGGCGAGCAGCTTGCCGTGGTCCATGATCGCGACGCGGTCGCAGAGCGACGCCGCCTCGTCCATGTCGTGCGTGGTCAGGATCATGGTGACGCCGCGCGACTTCAGGTCGCGGATGCGGTCCCACACGAACAGCCGCGCCTGCGGGTCGAGCCCGGTGGTCGGCTCATCGAGAAACAGAACCTCGGGTTCATGCATCAACGCGCGCGCGATCATGATCCGCTGCGACTGGCCGCCGGAGAAGAAGTCGACCTTGTCATCGGCACGCTCGGTGAGGTCGAACTGATCCAGCAGCTCATTGGCGCGGCGCATGCGCTCCTCGGCTGGGATGCCGAAATACGCCGCGTGGAACAGCAGGATCTGTCGCGCGGACAGCGCGCGATCGAGGTTGGAGCGCTGTGGTACCACCGCGAGGCGGCGCTTGGCGCCGACCGGGTCGCGCATCACGTCGACGCCCGCCACCTCGGCGTACCCGCCGGTGGGGCGAACCCGCGTGGTGAGCACGCCGACAGTCGTCGTCTTGCCCGCGCCGTTGGGTCCGAGCAGGCCGAACACCTCGCCCTGGCCGACCGCAAAGCTGACCCCGTCGACGGCGTTGGTCGGGCGCTTCGGGTAGCACTTGACCAGGTCATGGACCACGACGGCCATGCCCCGCTGCGCTGCCACGGCGGCTTCGATCTGCCTGGCGTCAACCATCGTCGACACGGCGCCGTCATCCGAGCTCATCGTTCGGACGGTACCCGGTGGCCGCCGCGCCGCGTCACCCCGGTGCGGCCATGGCAGCGCGTTGCCACGGCCGCACCGTTCGTCAACCCCTCAGGCGGCCGCCACCTTGGCGAACGCGTTCAACTCCAATGGCCATCCGTCTGGCGAGCCGAGGGCATCGCGGAACGACTCCCAGCCCTCGCCGTGGTTGTCGAGCTTGCGATGGTCGAGCATGACGTTGGTCCGCGCCGGACCGTCGGCGACGAACGTCACTTCCACCTCGCTCGTCTTGCTCTTGTCGGTCTCGATCTGAAACTGGTTGTTCAGGTCCCAGCTGAACACCAGGCGATGCGGCGGCTCGTATGCGAGCACCCGCGCCCACCGGGTTTCTTTACCGCCGACTTCGCGGTCAACAATATTGCCGCCGACCCGCGGCTCGAACACCATCTCCTCCACCTCGCCAAGGTGATGCTCCTTCGGCCACCATGTCCCGATCTGCTCGGTGAACACCGAGAAGGCGTGCTCGATGGGTGCCTCGACGACGACGGACGCACGGACGGATGTGCCGGCTACCTGGGTTGTCATGGGGTCTCCTCCTGTCGCTGTTCTGCTGCTGTCTTGAAGGCCCGCAAGGCGCGGTTCCAAAAACGATCGAAGTAGGCGTGGATCTCCTCGATCCCACGGGGGTCGAGGCTGTACAGACGGCGATTGGCCACCGGGCGATCGCTGACCAGCCCGGCCTGCTTCAGCACCTTGAGGTGCTGAGACACCGCGGGCCGGCTGACCGGGAGCCCGAGCGCGATCGCGCCGACGGCCATCGGCCCATCGGCGAGGCGCTCGAAGATCGCGCGGCGGGTGGGGTCGCCCAGAGCGGTCATCGGGTCTTTGTCAGCTATCACTTACGGTAAGTATAGACGCACATTCAGCGCAGTGTCAAGCCGTCGAGGTCCCCGGAGACTGGCGGCGCTCCTACGAGGTGTGCTTGAGGATCGTCAGCGACGCGGCAAGCCCGGCGAACAGCGACGGCGGGTTGCCGAGCCCGCTCGCGATCACCTCGAACAGCGTGTGGCCGGCGAGGATCACCCTCGCCTGAATGAACTCCGCCGACGTTCCCGTGGTTGCCGCGGGCACGGAGATGATCTCGTCCCCGCACGGAAATCCCGAGTACTGGCCGAAGGTCTTGGACACAACCGCGCTGCCCGCGGTGTTGGCGGCGATCGCGGTCAGGGAGCCGTCAAGCACCAGGTTCGGCGAGTCGGTGTGCACGGCGGCCGGGTAGGTCGCATAGGCCACGACCTCGATGTTGTCGAGGTCGACGAGGTTCCCCCACTGCACGTAGGGGATCGCGAGTCCTGAGACCGTCAGGCTGCGCCTGTCCACAACCGGCGTGTTGGTGAACATGGCGTCGAAGTACCCATCGGGGTCGGCGAATGACGTGGTCGCTGCCGGCGCTGGCGCGGACGACGGTGTCGCAGCCGGTGTGTGCACCGCGGCTGCCGCTGAAGCCCCTGACGGAGCCTGGTGTTCGACCAGGAGGAGACCGGTCAGGCCACCGGCGCTCAGGATCGCCAGCCCCACCGCGACCACAACCAAGGTGCGCTTGGATCCGCGCTGCGGCGGCGTCGGCGGGGGAGTGGGCCCGTCTGGCGGCGGGCCCCAGGTGAGCGGCGGAGGCAGCGCGTACCCAGGATGGCTGGGCGGTGGCGACGCCGGCGGGGGAGGCGGAGGCGGCAGATCGGACACGGCGCTCGTGATCGTATCCGCGCCAGCGCGGCCGCCCGGGAACGTTGTCGTGACAGCGATGCGCGAACCCACAGATGCGTCGAGCGACGGCGCAGGCACCCGACCTGCGCCGTCTGTCGGCGAAAGACTACGCGCGCACCGTCGAGCCGGCGGCGACGCCGTACTCGACGTCGATCCACTCCGGCTCGCCTTCGAGGAACTCCATCTGGCGGCGGAAGTCGGCATCCGTCTGCGGCCGCGCCGCGTTGCGCTCGTAGCTGTCCCGGTCGCGGAAGTGGATGATCTCGAGGAAGGCATTGGGGTCGCCGACCTCCCACGCCAGCTCCGCCGAGATGAGTCCGTGCTCCGTGTGAACCGGGGCGAGCTCGGCAAACATCCGCTCGAACTCGTCGCGGCGTCCCGGCTTCAATCGCCCCCGCATGATCGATCCGTACATGTCAGCGAGCCACCGCCACCGGCGCCTCGTCCTTGAGGACCCCGCGAATCTTCTCGCGAAACTCTGGGGTGTCCTGGTGGCCGTGCACCGACGCTGCATGCTCCGATGCGGCGCGCACCACCTCTTCCTCCTCGCCTGCGATCGTCAACGTGCACATGCTCTCGCTCGGCATGTCACGACAATCCGCCACCTTGCGCATCTGCGCACCCCCTTGCCGCTCGGCCGAGCGGCCCACGGCAGCGAGCGACAACCCGCTGGACAGCAGATGCTACTCCGGCCGCTTCGACGATGCCAGCGTGCTGGCCTTGGCCGCCGCCGTGCCAGCAACCACGCCGTGGGAAGGATCTCCGGCCGGCCTGCTGGACACCCTCGCAGAGCGTCAAGCTCTGAACGCTGCAGTCGGTCGAAGGCGCTCCTTATGGTCAAAGCTTGACAGTGCCCTCATCGAATTGGCAAAGTTCAGCCATGAGCGGAGCGGGGCGGGGTGGGTCTCTGACGGATCTTCGTCGCGCCAACCGCCGCGCCGCGGTGACCATGCTGCGCCTCAACGGTCCGCTGACCCAGGCGGAGATCTCGCGCGCCACCGGCCTGTCGCACGCCTCGGTGTCGAACATCGTGCGCGACCTGACCAGCCAGGGGGTGGTGCGCACCACCATGGTGCGTCGCAGCGGGCGGCGCGCCTCTGAGGTTGCCCTCAACCCCTCCGCCGGCCTTGTCGCCGGGATCGACTTCGGCAACCACCACGTCCGCGCCGCCGTCGCGGACTTCACCCACACCGTCCGTGCCGAGGACCAGCACACGCTTCCCTTCGGCCACCAGGCCCCGGCGAGCGTGCCCGAGGCGGCGGCCATGCTCCGCGGGCTGGTCGCCGGCATCGGCCGCGAGCTCAGCGACGTGCAGGTGCTGGCCGTCGGGCTCCCCGGACCGATGGAGAGCGACAGCGGCCGCACCACCTCGCCGGCGATCCTGCCCGGCTGGGCCGACTTCGACGTCAAGTCGGCGTTCGAGCACGCGCTTGGCGTCCGCACCGTCGTGGACAACGACGCCAACCTGGGAGCGCTCGCCGAGGGGCTCTGGGGTGTCGGTCGCGGGCTCACCGACTTCGCCTACATCAAGGTGTCGACGGGCATCGGCTCGGGGCTGGTGCTCAACGGCAAGCTCTACCGCGGCATCTCCGGGACCGCCGGTGAGATCGGCCACACCACCATCGAGGAGGACGGTCCGCTCTGTCGCTGCGGCAATCGCGGCTGCCTCGAGGTCTTCGCCGCCGCCCCCGCGCTGCTCGAGCTGCTGCGCCGCAGCTACGGCGACGAGATCACCGTCGAGGACGTGCTCAAACTCAGCCACGAGGGGGACATCGGCTGCCGCCGCGTCATCACCGACGCGGGCCGCCACATCGGCGTCGCGCTCGCCAACCTCTGCAACCTGCTCAGCCCGCAGATGGTCATCATCGGCGGCGAGCTGGCGCTGGCCGGCGACGTGCTCATCACCGCGATCCGCGAGTCGATGGGCCGACGCACCGTCTCGGTGCCAGGTCTTGCTCCCGAGGTGACCGCGGGCATCCTCTCCGAACGCGCCGGCGTCCTCGGTGCGCTCGCGCTCGCGCTCCAGGAGAGCGATGACGACGCCGGCGACGGCGCCCGCAGTCAGTCGACATCGCCCCTGACCAGTTCAGATCGCCATTACCCATTAGCGGGCTAACAGAAGCAGGAGGATCCAGGTATGCGGACGACGAAGACGGGCTCGAGCAATGTCACTCGGGCCACACGATGGGGCGCCGTGCTCGGGGTGGCCGGTGTGGCGGTGGCGTGCGGGAGCAGCAATACGCCTTCGTCGTCCGGCGGGTCCAGCGCAAGCATCCCGTCGGGGCTCTCGGTGAAGTCATTCGACAGCAGCTTCAGTGTGATGAGCCAGTTCAAGGGCCTGACCGCGGCAGGCCACGGGCTGGTCGGCGTCATCCTTCCCGACACCACGTCGTCGACGCGGTACGTCGACTACGACCAGCCGTACCTGACCCAGGCATTCGCCGCCGCCGGGTACACCCAGGCCGACTTCAAGATCGACAACGCCCAGGGCAACGACGGCACGCAGCTGGCCGACGCCCAGGCGGACATCACGCTCGGCGCCAGCGTCCTCATCTACGACCCGCTGGACAGCACCGTCGGCCAGGCCATCCAGGCGCTCGCCCAGTCGCACGGTGTCGCTGCCATCAGCTACGACCGTGCCACGTTCCAGGGCACCAACACGTACTACGTCAGCTTCGACAACGTGCAGGTCGGCAAGCTGATCGGCACCGGCTTCAACTCCTGCCTGAAGGCATGGAATGTCACCAGCCCCAAGGTCTTCACGCTCAACGGCGGTGAGGACACCGACCCCAACGCGGTCTCCTTTGCGCAGGGCTACAACTCGGTGGTCTGGGGTGACACCACCACACCCGAGCCGGCCGGCAAGACCAACGCCAGCGGCGCCACCCTGATCGGTGACCAGATCACGCCCTCCTGGGTCAACGCCACCGGCGCAACCATCTTCCAGCAGCAGTTCACCGCACATCCGGAGATCAACGCCACCATCGAGGCCAACGACGGTCTCGCCAACGCGGTGATAACCGTCCTCAAGAACGCCGGTGTGACTGCCAAGAAGATCCCGACCACCGGCCAGGACGCCACTCTCCAGGGCATGGAGAACGTCCTGCAGGGGTTCCAGTGTGGTTCGGTCTACAAGGCCGTCTACCTCGAGGCCCAGGACGCAGTCGCCATCGCCACCATCCTGCGCGCCGGCCAGACCCCGCCGTCCGCGCTGGTGAACAGCCAGACCAAGCCCGCCAGCGGCCCCGGCGCCACCGAGCCGGCATCGCTGCTGACCCCGGTGTGGGTGGACGCCACCAACATGGCGGCGACCGTGATCAAGGACAAGTTCGTCTCAGCCTCGACGCTGTGCACCGCTGTGGGTCTCAACGTGTGTGCGGCAGCGGGCATCACGCCGTAAGCTCGCAGCCTCCGAAGGGGCGTCGCCACGTGTGTGCGTGGTGGCGCCCCACCGCCGCGTCAGCCCCAACCCGTCGCGTCTCAGAGGAAAGCCACAAATGCCCGACGAGGCCCTGCTCAAGCTGCGCGGCATCGACAAGCACTTCGGTCCCGTCCAGGCGCTGTACAAGGTCAACCTCGACCTGCCGGCGGGCCAGGTCACCGCGCTGTGCGGCGACAACGGCGCGGGCAAGTCCGTCCTGACCCGATGCATCGCCGGCATCCATCCGCCCGACCACGGCGAGATGTTCTGGGAGGGCAAGCCGGTCCACATCCGCAGCGCCAAGGATGCCGCCAAGCTCGGTATCGAGACCGTCTACCAGGACCTCGCCCTGTGCGACAACCTCGACATCGTCCAGAACATGTTCCTGGGACGCGAACGGCTCCGCCACGGCCTCCTCAACGAGGACGACATGGAGCGCGCCGCCACCAAGACCCTGGCGGGTCTGAAGGTGACCACGGTGCGCTCGATCCGTCAGCCGGTGGGCTCGCTGTCCGGGGGCCAGCGCCAGTCGGTGGCGGTGGCCAAGGCGGTGATGTGGAACTCCAAGCTGGTCATCCTCGACGAGCCGACAGCTGCGCTCGGCGTGGTCCCGACCCGGCAGGTGCTCGCCCTGGTGCGCCGCCTGCGCGACAGCGGGCTCGCGGTCATGGTGATCTCGCACAATCTCAACGACGTCTTCGAGGTCGCTGACCGGATCGCTGTGCTCACCCTCGGCCGCATAGTCGCCGAGGACAAGGCCTCCGCATTCGACCGGCAGAGCCTGGTCGAATACATGACCACCGGCACCTCGAGCCGCAATGCGGTCGCGGCCGTCGGCGTCGAGGACACCTGAGCCATGGCCGTTGATGATGTCACCGAGGCGCCGGCCGAGCTCGCGGCCGACCCGACAGCAGCGAAGACCGCTGAGCTCGACGTTCCGCCAGCGCTGGTCGCCCAGACGCTCGGCCAGTACGTCCGCGCTCTGGCGGCGCGAGCGGGCAACGGCGACAGCGGGGTCCTCCCGGTCGTCGCCGGCCTGATCCTCATCACCCTCGTCTTCGAGGCGATCAGCCCGCACAACGTCTTCCTCTCCGCGGGCAACATCGTCTACCTCTTCCAACAGAGCGCCGTCTTCATGGTGCTGGCCATGGCCGAGGGTTTCGCGCTGCTCCTCGGCGAGATCGACCTCAGCATCGGCTACGTCGGTCCGCTGGGCGGCATCATCACCGTGCAGCTGGTGCAGCCCCGAACCACCGGCTGGCCGTGGTGGGCGGCGATCGCCGCCGGCCTGCTCGCATGCGCGCTCATCGGCCTCATCCAGGGCACGATCATCACCCGGCTGCGCGCGCCGTCGTTCATCGTCACGCTGGCGGGCCTGCTGATCTGGAACGGCGTGGTGCTCATCGTGCTCGCACTCGGACCGTTCTCCGGCGAACCGAGTCTGACCGGTACCGACCCGAATCTGCTGGCGATCTATGACCTGATGAATGGCAACATCGATCCAACCCTGAGTTGGATCATCATGGTGGCGGCCGTCGCGCTTCTCGGCGGCACGCTGTGGCTGCGCGACGCGCGACGGCGGCGCAGCGGCCTGGTGACCCCGCCGATCAGCCTGACGGTCATCAAGATTGGCTTCCTCGTCCTGGTCGGCGTCGCCGTCGTGGCCATCTGCAACGTCAACCGCGCCCACTTCGGCACCGTCGCCGGTGTCCCATGGGTCATCCCCATCGTGCTCGGCGTGCTCGCTGTGTGGACCATCCTGCTCGAGCGCACCAAGTACGGGCGGTACGTGTACGCGGTCGGCGGCAATGCCGAGGCGGCCCGCCGCGCCGGCGTCAACCTCGCCAGCGTTCGCACCTGGGCGTTCGTGCTGTGTTCCTTCACCGCCGGGATCGGCGGCCTGCTCTACGTCTCCTACCTCGGTGGCGCGACCAACAACATCAACGGCGGCCAGCTGGTGCTGTACGCGGTCGCGGCCGCGGTGATCGGCGGCACCAGCCTGTTCGGCGGCCGCGGCCGGGTGATGCACGGCGTGCTCGGCGGCCTGGTCATCGGTGGCATCTACAACGGCATGTATCTGCTCGGCCTGGATGTGAAGTGGCAGTTCATCATCACCGGCCTGGTGCTGATCGTGGCGGTGAGCATCGACTCGCTCTCCCGCCGGGGAGCCACGTCGGGGAGCCTCGCCCACAACTGACGCGTGGCACCCACACCGTCCGCGCGCCCTGAGGTGGCGAGCAACGCGAACTCGTCCACACCCAACTTAAACACGCGTGTGCGCGAGACCCGCGCGCGCGCGTGCCCCGCGCGCGCGAGAACAATCGCCATCCGCGCGCTACAGCCGGCGCGGTGAGGGCGGCCGGCCACGCGGTTCGGCGACGGTGACCGTCCCATCCGGCTCGAGGCGAATGCTCCAGCCGCGTTCGTGAACCATGCGGTGGTGACGGCGGCAGACCGAGACCAGGTTGGGGAGCTCGGTCTCGCCAAGCTCTGTCCAGTGGAGGATGTGATGGCCGTCGGTCCACCGCGGCGGACGGTCACAGCCGGGGAAGCGACAGCCCTGGTCGCGCAGCGCCAGAGCGGTGCGGATCGAGGCCGGGATGGTGCGTGTCGCCCGGCCCACGGAGAGGGTGGTGCCGGCCACAGTCCCGGCCGCCGCCCCAGCCGCCGCACCGGCCTCCGCACCGGCCACCACGGCCACGGTGCGCACCGAGTCGCAGGCGATGCGCCGCGCGGTCTCGGCGTGGATCGGCCCGACCCCGCCCAGCTCCGCCCCCGCCTGCCGCTGCAGCGTCGCGAGGCTCACCGTCAGGGTGAGGTGGGGGCGCTGCCCATGGGCGCTGCCGAGCTCGCCGGTCTGCAGCTGGCGGGTGGCGAGGTCGACGAGGGCGTCGGCGCGACGCTGCTAGCCCTTGCGCACGTCGCCCGGCCCCGCCGGGGCACTGAGCGCATCAAGGGCCGTCTTGACGATGGCGCCACCCTCGGCGTCGAGCTCGCCGCGAAGGACGAAGACCCCGCCGTAGCTCTGCGCACAGGACAACCAGCGTCGCTCATGGGTGCGCTCGTCCCGGGCCAGGGCCCCGTTGCTGTCGAGGCGGTACCGGGTGAACGCCACCAGCCGGCTCATCCGCCCGACATCGAGCTTCTCCGCCGCCTCGACCAGGGTCGCCTCGACGCCACGCGTGGCCTCGGTGCCGACGTCGTCCGCCAGCCGGGCTATCAGCGCCACATTGCTGAACGAGGCACGGCCGGCGCCCCAGCTGGCGGTCACCTCGGCCAGGTCGTCGAGCACGCGGGCCATGCGCACCCGCTCGACAGCGGCGGCGCCGCTGAGCCCACAGGTCCCGCGCAACCACGACACCGTGCTCACCGCGCCCTGGGCGCGCGCGGCGTGGTTGCGGTCGAAGCGGTGCAGGCGGCGGATGAACTGCGCCTCGAGGCGATCGACCTGCCGGCGAATCTCCACCAGGTCATCGCCGATGGCGTGGTCGGAGAGATGGTCGATGGGCTGCGCGGCCAGGCCGCTGACCGCCTCAGCGAGGTCGTTCGTCGGACTCGCGGCGTAGGCCAGCATGCCGAGCATTGTACCAAACGCATGTTCGTATCAGTAGGCAAAACACTGCTGGCACAAGGGATTGTCCGCCCAATGTCCGCCCCCATCGACGCCCCACGGACGTCCCCCGCCGCCCCGCACCGCCCGCACCCGTCGTCGCCGCCTCAAGCCCGCCCCTCGCGAAGCAGCTCCACCGTCCTACCGATCCGTCGCACCCGCGTCTCGTCCGTCTTGGCGTCATCGACAGCCATCACCAACCGCCGCCGGTTGCTGTAGGACATCGCATCGAACGCGCGTCGCGCCTCCCCATCGCCGTCCAGCGCGGCAGCGAAGTCC
>JANWHI010000044.1 GCA_025450495.1 Candidatus Dormiibacter sp.
GGGCCGGGGTGCCGGACAGCAGCGCCATGCCGTTGGCCAGGTCGGTGAAGCTGACCCCGGACGGCAGGGCGCCGGACTCGGTGAGCGCTGGGACAGGGCTCCTGCTCGTCCTGATCATCATGTTCAGCGGGCTCGAGATCGTTGCGGTTGCCGAGCTCGAGAGGATCGCCGGGGCCGCGGCGGCGGGAGTGGTACCGCCCGTGTCATCGGCCCCGATGTCACAGACGTCGCGGCCGGGGGCATTGCGGGTCTGCGTGCGCTGGTCGATGTTGAACACCGGCTGCTGCAGGCACGTCGCCGCGCTGCCGGCGGCGATCACCGGGCTACCGGCAAGCGGCGGCTCGGTCTCCGTCGTCCCGCCGTTGTACGCAAGCGCTCCAACGCGGGGGTCCAGCGGGCTGGCAGATGTGCCGGTTTGGTCTGCGTTGGTGCCGGGGGTGATGTTGCCGCAGCCGGTGGCGTTGCCGATGAGGTTGTGGCCGCCGGGTCCGTCGGTGATGGGGGTTCCCAGGGATCCGGATTGGCAGTCGGTTGCGGTGCCGGCGTGGATCTTGTTGGCGGCGAAGATGGTGTTGGTGAGGGTTGTGCGGCTGGAGGCGTACAGGCCGCCGCCGCTTTGGGCGGTGTTGGCGGTGATGGTGGTGTTGGTGATGGTGGTGTTTGAGCCTGGGGTGAGGGCGAGTGCTGCGATGGCGCCGCCTTGGAGCAGTGAGACGTTGTTGGCGAGGGTGCTGTTGGTGATGTTCAGCGTGGAGGCGCCGGTTGCGCCGGTGCCGGTGTTGGTTTGGATGGCGCCGCCGAGCTTGCTGTCGTTGTTGGCGATGGTGGAGTTCTGGATGGTGAGCGCGGCTGAGGTGTCGGAGTTGTCGGGGGTGGTGTTGAGGATCGCGGCGCTGGGGATGCTGATGTTGCCGGTGACTGTGTCGGCTGACAGCAGCAGGGTTCCCTGGTTGGTGACGGTCGGTGATCCGTTGCAGCTGGTGAGGCAGTTGAGGGTGACGCCGGTGAGGGTTGCGTTGGCGCCGGGGGTGACGTTCAGCGGTCCGTGTCCGGCGTCGATCGTGATCGTGCGAGCGGTCGCGCCGCTGGCGGCTTTGATCGTGACGTTGGCCGAGACGGTTCCGATTCCGGGATAGGGCTTGGAGCCGCTGGACGCGAGCGAGATGATGTCGCCGTCGCCGGCGCAGCTGAGCGCGCGCTGGATCGTCGCGAACGGCGCCGCCGCCGCATTCGCCGAACACGCGATCTGGTCTGACCCACCGCGCGAGACGGAGTAGGTGATGCCGGCGGCGTCCGCGGCGCCCGCGTTGGCGGCAGCTGCGGTGATCAACACAGCCGCTGCCGCGCACGCGCGCAGCCGGAGATAACCGATTCGAAGGTTCATCGAGAGTCCTGTTCTTGCAATGGCGCTCCGGCGGATGACCGTGCCGGCGGCGCAGAGTGATCGTGACGACCGCCCTAGTCCCGGCTCAGGGTCAGGCGTTACACAAATTCGTCAAAAAGCCGCGACAGTCCAGCTTGGACTAGTGCCGACGCGGGGCGCAGGCGTGTATCGAAGGCTCCTTGGCGACCGCCCGGCGCAGCGGGTTCCAGTTCTCGCCGGGGACCGCGTTGTCGAGGTCGAGCAGGTTGTCGTACAGGTCGGTCACCGCGGTCCGGCAGCGGCCCGGAGCGAGGGGGTGGATCGAACTCAGCTGGCCGAGCCCCAGCGACGCCGTGAACGACCTGAAACGCGCCGTACGGTGGCGCGCCAGCGCCATGTTGCGCAGGTGGGCAGCCGTCTGGATCTTGTGCCAGTCGGCTTTGCTTGGACGTGATGGGCGGGACGCGCTCGCCGCCGGGCTACCCAAAAGAAACGCTGCGATCGCGATCGCAGTCAGCGTGCGCCTGTGCATGCGTGGCTCCTACGTACGTGCGACATGCCGTCGCGTTAGGCTCTAACGATCCAGGAAGGCTGGCAGGGATCAGGCAACTAGACAAATCGGAGAAACCAGATTGGTTATCGCTGCGTCGTACCCCTTCCTGAATGTCCTCTGGGACATCCTCATCTTCTTTGCGTGGGTGATCTTCATTTGGATCGCGATCACCGTGCTGATCGACGTCTTTCGCCGACACGACATTTCGGGGTGGGCCAAAGCCGCCTGGGTCGTGTTCGTCGTGATCCTTCCGTGGATCGGCGTCTTGACCTACCTGATCGTCAACCACACGGGCATGGCCGAGCGACGCGCCCAGGACACCCAGGTGGCACAGGCCCAGTTCGATCAGTACGTCCGCCAGGCAGCCGGAAAGGGCGGACCGGCGAGCGAGATCGAGACGGCCAAGGGGCTGCTCGACAGCGGCGCGATCAGCCAGGAGGAATTCGACGCGATCAAGGCCAAGGCGCTCGCTTAGCCAAGACAGTCTGCGCGTCAGCGTCCGTCGGGCTTCTTGCCCGTCGGACGCCAGCCGTGCCTGACCCCCTCGAGCAGCCGGCGCTGGCGTTCGGCATTCTCCTTGCTGGTGTGGCGGGAGTAGACCTTTCCGGTCTCTCGATCTACGACCTGATACGCCCCGTCGGTCTGCTTGATGGTGTAGGGCATACGCCTTCGCCTCCTGCTTGCGGGATCGCTTCCTGTCGCAATTTGACCACCGTCGTCGAGGCCCGAGCCGGCGCTTTACGTGGCCGAGAAGTAATGGCCTTCGTCGAGGTCGGCGAGCAGGCCGGGATGCATAGGCTCCCAGCTGAGGAGCTTGCGGGTGCGCGTGCTCGACGTCGGGTTGTCCAGCGCGACGACGAAGGCGGCGAAGCCGAAGTGCGCCTCCACGTCGTCGCCGGCGATGCTGGCGGTGGGGAGGCCCAGGTTGCGGCCGATCGACTCGGCGATCTCGCGCAATGGGATGCCGTCGTCGCCGACAGCGTGCAGCCGCGATCCCGCGGGTGCGCCCTCCAGAGCCAGGCGATAGAGCCGCGCGACATCCAGCGTATGACCGGCGGGCCAGCGGTTGAAGCCGTCCTCGACGTACCCGGAGCGGCCGGTCGATCGGGCGACTCCGATCAGCATCGGGATGAAGCCGTGCTTGTCGAGCGAGCTGTGCACGACCGGCGGTAGGCGCAGCACCGACGAGCGGATGCCGCGCTCCGAGAGCCCCACGACGAAGTTCTCGGTGTCGACTCGGTAGCCGCCGCCGATCGTGTCGTCCTCGGTGCCGACGCGGTCAAGCCCGCCAAGGGTCAGCATCAGCGTTCCCGAGGTGCCCACAAACGGCTTTCCGTCACCACCGAGCCCATCGGCGAGCGCCCGCGCGGCGGCGAGGTCAGCGGCGCCCGCGCCCTCCAGATCGCCGGCGCGCATGGCGTCGTGGTCGAAGGCGAGATGGATGACGCCGTCGGCGGCGGACGCGGCCTCGCACAGCCCGTCGAGGTCGGCGAGGTCGCCGCGAACGACGCCGGCGCCGCGCTGCTCGAGCACAGCGGCCGACGAGTCAGACCTGGCCAGACCGACGACCTCGTGCCCGGCCTGCAGCAGATCGGGGACGAGGGCGGCGCCGACGTGGCCGCTGGCGCCGGTCACAAATACGCGCATTAAAAGCCTCCTGACGAGTGATGGGACCGTGTCCCGTCACCGTAGCAGAGTGATGGCACTCGGTCTCATCATCACGTACCCTGTGGCCATGGCGCGCTGGCAGCCAAACGCCCAGGAGCGCCTCGTGCGCGCCGCGCTCGAGCTGTTCGCCGAGCAGGGCTATGAGAACACCACGGTGGTCGAGATCGCCGAGCGGGCGGGGCTGACGAAGAGCACCTTCTTCCGTCATGTCCCCGACAAGCGCGAGGTGCTGTTCATCGGCCAGGACTTCCTCGTCCGTGCCCTCACCGAGGGGATCGCGTCGGCTCCCGACGGCGCCGCGCCGCTGGAGGCCGTCGCCGCGGCGCTCGAAGCTGCTGCGGGGGCGTTTCCGGCCGAGCGCCGCGAGTTCGGGCCCCGGCGCCAGGCGGTCATCGCTGCCAACCCGGAGCTGCAGGAGCGCGAGGCGCTCAAGCGGACGGGGTTCGCGGCGGCCATGACCGACGCGCTGAAGCAGCGCGGCGCAGACGACATCACCGCAAGTCTGGCCGCCGAGATCGGCGTCCTCGCGCTCGGTCGCGCCTACACCCGGTGGGCCGACCCGGCAAACGAGCAGGAGTTCGGGGCGATTGCGCGCGAGGCTCTGACCGAGCTGCGGGCGGCGGGCGCTGCGCTTTGACGCGGGCCCGGGCCTGCGTAGGCTCCAGCTGTACCGACCGCATTCAACGCTGGCCACCACTGAGGAGGCTGTAGATGGAGACCTGGGATGCCATCACCGCTCGGCGCAATGTGCGCGAGTTCTCCGACCAGGCGATCGCAGACGCGGACCTCGACCGGGTGCTCGAGGCCGGCCGGATCGCCCCGTCGTCGCAGAACAATCAACCGTGGGATTTCGTCGCCGTGACCGACCGGGACATGTTGCGTGAGCTCGCCACTGTGTGGCGTGGCGGCGGCCACATCGCAAACGCCGCCGCCGCGATCGCGATGGTGATCCCCGACGAGGAGGAGGCCCGCGCCCGCGAGCGCAACCGGTTCGACATCGGGCAGGCGACCATGCAGATGATGATCACCGCCGCCGACCTCGGGATCGGCAGCGGTCACTCGGCCGTCGGCGATCAGGATCTGGCGCGGTCGGTCCTCGGCGTCCCCGAGGGCAAGCTCGTCGCGTTCGTGATGGATCTCGGTTATCCGGCCGGCCGGCCGTTGGCGCCGGGGACGCGGCTCAAGCGCCGTGCGTTTGACGACGTCGTGCACCGCAACGGCTGGTGAGTCGCCCGCTCCGGCGGGCGAACTGCATCTCACCGCCGAGTCCGCCCAGACCCGCTGGCCGCACCTGAGATTGGCGGGCGAGATGCGAGACGGACGTCATCTACCGTGCCGAGACCTGCGTTTCGTGTCGGCGCGTGTACGCGGTAGCTAGCGCGGTCGTCGTGACTCCCTCTGTCAGGGGCAAGCAGCCGGAGCTCGATTGCCGGGAGCAGAGCCGCGGTCGGTTCGTGCCGTGGAAGCAGCGCCCGGGCCGCATCTCGACATGCCTGTTTCGAGGTGCGGGGCGTGCCTCTCGGTAGCGCGGCGCGCTGAGCCGCGCGCACCCGACCGGAACGCTCCATCAGCTCATGGCCGCGGCAATTTGCTGCTAAGCGAAGTCTCATGCCTGGCTTACAGATCTCTATAAGTGATGGCGGACACTCACGGCGCAATGGAGCGCCCAGCGACCCCGCGGCACGGCCGGCCCGGTGTGATGCCGTCGGCCATCGAGACGCGCGAAGCCGGGGTGGATCTGGTCCGTCGCGTCAACCGTTGGATGGTCGCGGGCGCGGAATCGGCTGCGGGCTTTCTGTCTCTGGTTGCGGCGCACGCGTTCCACGGGCACAGCGTGGCGGTCGGCGGCGCGACCTCGA